>WRLW01000018.1 GCA_009777435.1 Oscillospiraceae bacterium
CGGCGAAATAAACCACGGACGCACACTGTGCGTCCCTACAGGGGGGGCGGTAAAATAACCGAGACGCCGTAAAAGCTACGGCGTCTCAGTTTTCCCAATTTAAGGACTGAGCCGCCCTGCAAAAGCGGCAGTTCCCGTTTATGTTTACAGTATACCAACCACCACCGCGTTTGTCAAGGGGGTTTGCCGCGCGTATGCGTACGGGCGGCCGTCGCCGGCCGCCCGCAGTAACCATTTTATGTCGCGCTTAATACTTGCCGAAATCGCCGCCCGCGGGCGCCGGGCCGGCCTTCTCCGGCATAGCAAGGCGGGGCTTTCCCGCCGCCGGCAGGACGTGCGCGCTGCTTTCACTGAGCTTGAACTGTGAAATAAGATCTTGCAGGACGCTTGACTGCCCGCTCATTTCCTCCGACGCGGCGGCGCTTTGCTCCGCCGTGGCGCTGGTCTGCTGAACAACCTGCGCGACCTGATCTATCCCGATGTTAATCTGTGTAATGCCCAGCGACTGCTCCTCGGAGGATTTCACGATCTCGCTGACAAGCCGGCTGCTCTCGTTTATGCCGGACACAATCTCGGTCAGGCTCTCGGCGGTCTCACCGGCTATACGCACTCCCAGATTGGCCTTTTCGATGGAGTTCTCAATCAGGCTGCCCGTATCCTTGGCCGCTTCCGCGCTCTTGGCGGCGAGATTGCGTACTTCCTCCGCGACCACAGCGAAGCCCTTGCCGTGCTGTCCGGCGCGGGCGGCCTCCACCGCCGCGTTCAGCGCGAGTATATTGGTCTGGAAGGCTATATCGTCGATGACCTTGATGACCTTGCTGATCGAGCCGCTGGCCTCGTTTATGGCGTTGACGGCCGCCATCATCTCGTTCATCTGGCGGCTGCCCTTTTCCGCGTTGCTCTTGATTGTTTCGGCAAGCCTTGAGGTCTCCCCGGCTATGGTCACATTTTCCTTTGTCTTGTTAGATATCACCGAGATAGAGCTTGACAGCTCCTCAATGGACGCGGCCTGCTGGGTAGCGCCCTGCGCGAGGGACTGCGCCCCGTCCGCGACCTGTTTTGAGCCGGAAGAAACCTGTGAGGCCGAGTAGTTGATCTCGCCGAACATTTTATTAAGGCTTTGGATCAGGTTGCGAAGCGCAAGCCCAATCGTGTCGGTATCCGAAAGCAGCGTCACGCTCGGCGTCAGGTCGCCCCCGGCTAAGACGGTAAGGATTTCCCCGATCTCGGTGACGCGCCCGACAAACGACGCGGCGGAGCTTATGGTATGGGCTATCTCGTCCTTGCCCTGCGCCATTCTGCCGATGACTTCGACGTCCGACGGGGCAAGCGAAAGATCACCCGTAGAGCCGGCCTTCTTCATAAACGCGGTCAGCGGGTGAAGCGGCGCCACCACATGCCCCGCTATGTATAAAATCAGCCCGCCGCCGATAATTAAGGCCGCGATGAATAACCCGCCCCCCAAAAGGAGGAAGTGATTCATGACAGCGTTCTTATGGTCAGTAAAGGTTCCCACAAACAGCATACCTATTATACTGCCGTCGGCGCCCGCAATCGGGACATACTCAACAAAGGCCTCTCTGCCAAGTATCTGCGCCTCGCCGGTATATTTGCTGCCGTTTAATACCATCCGGCTGACATTCTCAGCCGCCTTCGTTCCGATCGCCCGCGTCCCGTTGTCCTGAATAACGGTGGTCGCGATGCGCGTATCGCCTTGGAATACCGTTACTTCAACGTTAATGAGCCTTTTCATGTTGTCAACAAATTTTTCGGTGTCCATCCGTATGCCGGTGAACACCGCGCCCAGCAGGTTCCCCTGCCCGTAATAAATCGGCGACGCGGCGCAAGCCGATATCTTAACAAGGGTGGATTCGTCAATGGCGGAAAAGGTTTTTCCTGAGAGCGCCATGCTCAGGGTATACACCTGCGCCAAACTGTCGCTATAACTTGAGGGGTCGAGAGTTCGTAAAATCACTGTTCCCATAGTATCAACAAAAACGCTGAAATCCATTCCCACCGCGGTGTCAAGCTGATTCGCGCGGCGCAGCAATTCGTCGCGGTCTTGGGTTTGCATCGCGCTGATTATACCAGGATCCGCGGCCAAATACATCGAAGAGATATACGCGCTCTCCAACAGACCGTCTACATGGTTGTTCAGTGATTCCGACGCGATGTCCAAAGAGTTCATGATCTCAGTGTTTATAGTATCCGAGAATACTACGATATTCGCCACCAGAACCGAGCCCATAGCCACTAAAAGTATGATGCTCACAGGGATTACGATTTTCATTTTGATGCTCACGCAACAACGACCCCCTTGTCAAATAAAAAAAATTTATTCAGCCAAAGTTATCATACAACATTTTACAGCGTTTTTCAACAGTAAATTTACCGGTCTGGTAAATATCGTCAAATAACGCCGCGTAATCATAATTTAACCGCGCGGAAACAATCATGCCTTGTATTGCGCCCGCGCGTTTTTCATTATATGATATAGGCTATGAGGTGATTTATAATGTTATACCGTGACGACGGGCGGGCCGGCAGGAAGCTTTCGGCTCTGGGATTCGGGTGTATGCGCTTCCCGAAAAAGGGAAACGGCTTTGACCTTGACAAGGCCGACGAGCTGCTGCGCGCGGCCATTGACGGCGGCGTCAATTATTTAGACACCGCCTACATATACGGTAACAGCGAGGCCGTGATGGGCAGGATACTGAGCCGCGACGGCCTGCGGGACAAGGTATACATAGCCACCAAGATGCCCCTGTTCATGGTCAGGAGCGCCGCTGACTTTGACAAATACTTCAACAGGCAGCTTGAGCGCCTGCAAACCGGCCGCATCGACTACTACCTGCTGCACATGCTCGGCGACACGCGCCTTTGGAACCGCCTGAAGCAGATGGGCGTCGAGGAATGGCTCGCCAAGCGCGTGGAGGAGGGTAAAATCGGAAAGGCCGGCTTCTCATACCACGGCGGCCGCGAGCAGTTCCAGCTTCTGCTTGACGAGTATGACTGGGATTTTGTGCAGATACAATATAACTACATGGACGAATACAATCAGGCGGGCCGCGACGGGCTTGAGCTTGCCGCTGCCAGAGGTCTGCCCGTAATCGTCATGGAGCCGCTCCGCGGCGGTATGCTGGCCGGCGGGCTTCCAAAGGCCGCGAAAGACGTGTTCAAAAGCGCCGACCCGGACATGTCGCCCGCCGAATGGGGCCTGCGCTGGGTATGGAACCATCCGGGGGTCACGGTTTTGCTGTCCGGCATGAGCGATATGGCGCAGCTTGAGGAGAACCTGCGCGTCGCGGGCGACGCCGCGCCCGGCCGCTTGGACGCGGCGCAGCTCGAGGTCTTTGAGGAGGTAAAGCGAACCCTCAACACCGTTGTAAA
Organism: Oscillospiraceae bacterium; assembly: GCA_009777435.1. GTDB lineage: Bacteria > Bacillota > Clostridia > Oscillospirales > UBA929 > WRMG01. The sequence goes on from WRLW01000018.1 coordinate 3,391, forward strand.
GGTGGGCTGCACGGCGTGCGGCTACTGTATGCCATGCCCCGCCGGGGTCGATATCCCCACATGCTTTTCCAGCTATAACATGATTTTCGCCTATGGCGCGGGCACGGCCATGAGGCGTCATATGCAGAACATAAACGCGCTCGGGGCCAATCCGCGCTTCGCGCGGAAGTGTAACGGCTGCGGGAAATGCGAAAAACGCTGCCCGCAGGGCATCAAGATACGCGAGGGCCTTAAAGCCGCGTCCAAGAAGCTTGAGCCGTGGTGGTTCAGGGCGGCGTCGGGAGCCTACAGGCGGATTGTTAAGAGGACATAGATAACGCCCGCGGCCGCGCGCAAAAGCGCGTGGCCGCGAGCATCTTCGCGATTACACGGCGAAAGGGCGGGACTGACCCGCTCTTTCGCCCTTATTTCAGCGATTTATACAGCTCGATATATTTCTTGGCCGACTTAGCCCATGAGAAATCGGTCGCCATGCCGGTTCTCTGCAAATCGCGCCATGCCTTTTTGTTCTTATACAGCTCGCAGGCCCGGCGCAGGACATATATCATGTCGTCGGAATTATAGTTGGCGAAGGCAAACCCGTTTGACGCCGGGTTGTCGGGCGAATACGGGATAACGGTATCTTTAAGGCCGCCCGTCTCACGCACCAGCGGCAGCACGCCGTATCGCATGGCTATCATCTGCGACAGGCCGCACGGCTCGCTTTGCGACGGCATAAGGAAGATATCCGCCCCGCCGTATATCTTCGCGGAGAGCGTCTGGTCGTAGCCGATATTGGCGGAAAGCCTTTCGGGGTAGTTGTTTTGCGCGTTGCGGAACAGATGCTCATAATGCCATTCGCCGCGCCCGAGCAGGACAAACTGCATTTCAATATCCATCATGTCGTCCAGACGCGACACCACAAGATCCATGCCCTTGTGCGCAACCATGCGCGTCACCATGGCCACTATGGGCACGCCGTCGTTCACCGACAGGCCCAGCAAGCGCTGAAGGTCGCGCTTGTTCTCCAGCTTCCGCTCAATGTTCTCAAAGGTGTATTTCTTAGCCAGATTGGGATCTGTGGCCGGGTCGAAGGTTTTGGCGTCTATGCCGTTAAGGATGCCCTTGAACTTATAGCGCTGCGCCGCGACCACGCCCTCAAGCCCTTTTGCGTAGAATGAGTAGTTAAGCTCGTCGGCATACGTCGGGCTTACGGTCGTCACGGCGTCGGACAGCTCTATAGCGCCCTTCATCAGCGATATGCCGCCCATATACTCAAGCGTCCCGCCGCTGATAAGCGTGTCGGGCAATCCGAACACGTTCCCCATAAGCGCCATGTCGTAGCGCCCCTGATACTCGATGTTGTGTATGGTGAACACGGATCTTATGCCGTCGTAAGGCTTGACGCCGCCGTACAGCGAGCGCATGTAGATGGGCACGAGGGCGGACTGCCAGTCGCTGCAATGCACGACGTCCGGCACCCAGCTCCCGTTATCCAGCTCGGTCATCATGCACACGGCGGCGCGGGAGAAAAACGCGAACCGCTCGCCGTCGTCGAACGAGCCGTATAGGTCGCCGCGCCGGAAATAGTATTCGTTGTCGAGAAAATAGTGGATAACGCCGTCTTTTTTCAGCTCGAACAGCCCGCAGTAAAGGTTGCGCCACGCGAGCGGCACGTAGATATGCTTGACGAAGGTCATCTGTGAACGCCAGAAATCGGATACGCTTGAGTACAAAGGGCTGATAACGCGTACCTGATGCTTCGCCTTCGCGACGGCGTTGGGCAGCGCGCCAAGCACGTCGCCCAGACCGCCGGATTTGGAAAAAGGATATACCTCGCTGGTAACATAAAGAATATTCATAGTAATCTCCTCCTCCGATTTTCTTCATTGGCGCTCACCAGCGGAAAGCTCGCGCCCTTATTATACAGCCGACCCCTTGCTGATTGCAATGGGGTAATTGCCGTGACCCATGAGCATACGTCCCGGATTCACTTTTACGTCCTTGTCCGTTATCGCGAAATTAAGGACGGCATCGGTGCAGATATGCGTGTCCTGCATGATGATGCTGTTGCGCACGCTCGCCCCTTTTTCTATGCGCACGCCGCGAAACAGGATACAGTTCTCGACCTCGCCCTCCACATAGCAGCCATCGGCGACAAGGCAGTTTTTAATAACCGAGCCGGGGCCGTAGTAGGTGGACGCCTCCTCGCGCACCTTGGTTTTGACCGGGCGGTCGCGCAGAAACAGATCCGCGCGCACCTCTTGCCTGAGCAGATCCATGCTGCGCGCGAAATACGTCGAGGTGGACGACACCTTGGCGGCATAGCCGCCGAATAGATATGTGCCGATGGTGAGCCTATCGACCATCGCCTGCAAAACGTCGCGCTCAAAATCATGGAGGTTGTGCGCCGCGCAGTAGGAGACAAGCGACTCAAGCAGCTTGCGCGATATGATATACACGCCCAGCGTCTCCAGCGCCCCCAGCTCGGCGCGCCCGATTATAACGTCAACCACGCGCTCCTTGCGGCCCGTCACCAAAAAGGTCTCGTTCTCAGGCGCCCCCACCGGCTTTTGGCCGCACACGGCCGTTATATCGCATTTGCTGTTGAGGTGGTGGTCGTAAATATCCTCAAGGGGCAGGTTGGCCACCAAGTCGCTGCACGCCAGCACGACGTGATCCTGACGTATGCGGTTTATATAGTCTGCGACGTTTTGCAGGGCCTCCATCTTGCCGCGGTATGAGCTGCCGCGTACGCCGGCGAACCCGAACGGCGGCAGCATACGCAGGCCGCCCCGCTTGCGCGACAAGTCCCAGTCCTTGCCGGCGCCCAAATGGTCGAGCAGCGATTGGTAGTTCTCGCGCATGATTACGCCGACGTCCGTGATGCCCGCGTTGACCATATTGGAGAGCATGAAATCTATAACGCGGTAGCGGCCCCCAAACGGTATGGAGGACACGGCGCGCTTTTCGGTCAGCTCGCGCAGCCGCATACTGGCGTCATAGGCGAAAATCAGCCCGTGCATTTCCTTCATGACTGCGCCTCCTCGTCAACTATATCTTTGTCCACAAGCGCGCCTGCGGCCACCTTGCAGCCGGTGCCGACCGTTATGCCGGCGGCCACGACCGCTATCTGCGGCTTCGACGGCGGCTCGAATATGGCGCCCACACGCGCCCCGGGCCTGATCTGAGCGTCCTCGGCTATTATGGCGTATTCGATCACGGCGTCGCGGCCTATGTGCGCCCCCGGCATGATGATCGAATGTCGTATTTGAGCGCCCTCCTCCACCACAACGCTGTGGAACAGCACGGCGTTTTCGAGGTTCCCGTATACCTGACAGCCCTCGGTCACCAACGAGTGGCTTATGTTGGCGTTCGGGCCGACCATATGCGGCGGGGCCGTCGGGTTGCGGGCGTAAACGCGCCAGTTGGGGTCGAACAGGTTTACGCTGTTTTCCTTGGAGGCCAGCATGTCCATATTCGCCTCCCACAGACTGTGGATAGTCCCGACGTCTTTCCAGTAGCCGTCGAAGCGGTAGACCATCAGCCGCTCGCCGTTGTTGAGCATGTTTGGTATGATGTTGCCGCCGAAATCGTTTTTGGATTTCGGGTCGGCCTCGTCCTCAATGAGATATTTCTTGAGCGTCCGCCAGTTGAATATATATATGCCCATTGAGGCGAGCGTCGATTTGGGCTGCTTCGGCTTCTCCTCAAACTCATACACCGTGCCGTCGGCGTTGGCGTTCATGATGCCCATGCGCGAGGCCTCGTCCATGGGCACGTCTATAACGGCGATGGTACATGTGGACTTCTGCTGTATATGATAAGCCAGCATCTTTGAGTAGTCCATTTTGTATATCTGGTCGCCGGCTAACACCAGAACATATTCCGGGTCGTAATGCTCAATAAAATTTATATTCTGGTAGATGGCGTTTGCCGAGCCTTTGTACCACTGGCCGCCCTTGCCGCGCATATAAGGCGGCAGAACGTGGACGCCGCCCTCCAAGCGGTCGAGATCCCAAGGCTGGCCGGAGCCGATATAGGCGTTCAGCTCATGCGGCTGGTACTGGGTCAGGACGCCCACCGTGTCGATTGCCGAGTTTATGCAGTTGGACAGCGGAAAGTCAATAAGGCGGTATTTGCCGCCAAACGGGATGGCGGGCTTGGCCACCTTTGAGGTCAGCACATACAGCCTGCTGCCCTGCCCTCCGGCCAGCAGCATGGCCACGCAATCCTTTTTCTGTATCATAACTTAGGCCCCTTTCTAAAACGCCGCCGTATTTTGCGCGGTTACGCGCGGCCCGCAAAATTGACGGAGCGCTATTCCGACGCCGCGAGGAACACTGCGCCGTGCGGCGGCAAATTCAGCTTTATGGAATAAGGCAGTCCCTTCCATGTCAGCGGCTTGGCCGCAAGCTCGCCCCCGTTGACCGCGCCGCTCCCGCCGAATCCCGTGCTGTCGGAATTGAATATCTCATGGTACACACCCGGCCTTGGGACGCCCATCCGATAGCCTATGCGCGCCACAGTTGAAAAATTGAACACCGCGGCAAGCCCGCCGCCCGCGTGTTCGCGCGCCTCGCGGTAAAACGCCAGCGTACCGCCCTGGGGGTCGTCGCCGCACAGCCACACAAAGCCCTCGCGGGTAAAGTCGCCCTCCCACAGCGCCGGCGTGTCCAAATACAGGCGGTTGAGCGCGCGCACATAATCCTTGAACACGCGGTGAGATTCGGCTCCGAGCAGATGCCAGTCCAGCGAATGGAGCGAGTTCCACTCGGCAAGCTGGCCGTATTCGCAGCCCATGAACAGCAGCTTCTTGCCCGGATGCGCCGTCATATAAGCGAGAATCACCCTCGCGCCGGAGAATTTTTCGCTCATCCCGCCCGGAATCCTTTCGACCAGCGAGGGTCTTGGATGCGCGAACTCACGGTGAGACAAAGGCAGTATGTGCCATTCGGAGAACGCGCGCTGCGCCGTCGCCGCCAGCCTCTCATAAGCATAGGGCCGCCGCTCCGCCTCAAGCGCGATATACTCCAGCGCGTCGTTTTGCCAATCCGTGTTCCACTTCATGGAGAAGCCCAGCCCGCCCTGCTTGGGCGGCGCGGTCGCCGGCAGGCCCGGAAAGCTCTGCTCCGCTATCATCAGAACGTCCGGGAAGGCTTTGGAAACCGCGCGGTTGAGCCGCCGGACAAAGGCCGAGGCCGCCGTATCCTCGCGGGCGTTCCTGATATCGGGCGGACGCCCGGCGTCCGACAGCCGGTCGGGATACAGCATATTCGATATCCCGTCAAGGCGCAGGCCGTCCAGATGGAACGTCTCTATCCAGAACATGGCCGACGACGCCAGAAACGAGCATACCTCGCGTCTGCCGAGGTCAAACGCGCATCCGCTGCCCGCTCCTGAGCCGGCTTCCGCGCCGCGCGCCTCAAAGCAGTGCCCCCCGTCGAACATGGCAAGCCCGTGCGCGCCGGCCTCGAAGCGTCCCGGCGTCCAGTCCATAATCACGCCGATGCCCGCGCGGTGGCACTGATCGACCAGCTCCATAAAGCCGTGCGGAGCGCCGAAGCGCGAGGTGGCGCAGAAAAAGCCGTATGGCAAAAAGCCCCATGTGTCGTCATGCGTATGCTCAAGCATGGGCGTCAGACCTATATGGGTATAGCCCATATCCTTTACATATGACGTCAGCAGCCCGGCTATCTCCGAATAGGTCAGCAGCGCGCCGTTTTCGCCGCGCCGCCATGAACCGGGATGCAGCGAATAAATGTTCAAAGGCCCGCGCGGCGGGTGTCCGGGCGACGCCGGGGCGTTCTTCGCGCGCGCCGCCATCCACTCGCCGTCGCCCCATTCGTAGCCCGACAGATCGAATATTCTCGAAGCCGTCAGCGGCCGCTCCTCCGAACAGAACGCGAACGGGTCGGCCTTGCGGATCAGCCTGCCGCCGTTTTGTATCACTATCTCATAGCTGTCAAGGTTGGCGGCGTTCGCCGTGAAGGTCTCCCAAACCCCTTCCGATATCTGTTCACAGCGGAGCGTCTCCCATCCGTTGAAGGTTCCGGTCACCGCAACCGCCTGCGCGTTGGGCGCCCAAACGCGAAACAGCACGCCGGGCTTATCGCCGCGCCGTTCAAAGCGCGCCCCGAAAAGCTCGTGGGAGCGGCAGTCAAGGCCGCCGCGGAAATTGGCCAGATGTGACTCAAGGGCACATTCAGCGCCTTTTTCGATATTGTTACCGGCCATCTTCACTACCTCCCCTGCCATATGTTAAGGCGTCCGGCCTTAAACCATAACCGTGCCGTAGACCTCGCCGCTCAGCATGACGGCGTTGGCTTCGTCAAAATCAATATGAGCCGCCGGCGCGAACTTCTCGCTCACGCGGCAGACCACCTCATGTAAGGTCGCGCCGCGCTCGCCGCCGATCCTTACACTGATAAGCTGCTTGTTTTTAAGTCCATGCCGCTCCGCGATGTCCGGCGTCAGGTGTACATGCCGTTTGGCTATAATACAGCCCTCGGCCAGCTCGACGCTGCCCGCGGGGCCGACTAACCTGACGGGCGCGCTGCCCGCCACGTCGCCGCTCTCGCGCAGTATGGGCGTCACGCCCAGCGCGCGCGCGTCGGTCATGGATATCTCCGCCTGCGTTGAGGCTCGCTCCGGGCCGAGAATGGATACGCGGTCGATAGCGCCGCGCGGCCCCTCAAGGCGCAGCTTCTCGCCGCTCAAAAACTCGCCGGGCTGCGACAGGTCGCGCTTTTTGGTCAGGGCCGCCCCGGCCCCGTATAGGATTTCCAGATGTTCGCGCGTCACATGCACATGACGCGCCGAAGCCTCTATAAGTATTTTTAACTCAGACATGGCAAAGTTTTATCCTTTCGTGATTATTCTTGTATAATTTTACCACACACGCCGCCGCATTACAACCACCTTTATTTTATTTATTTTGTCCGCCGGACATGAGAATACCCGCCCGGAAATAAAATCAGCGCTTCCCTTGACCGCCCGGCGCGGCAAGACCTTCGGCGCGGCAAATTCACCGGCGCGTCAGGCGGTACAGCAGCGCGTACAGCCCCAGTCCGCAAAAAAGCGCGGGCATGACGGCGGCGGCGCCCGCCCCGTCCATCCAAAACAACACGGCATACACGCCGCCCGTCGCCGTCGCCGCCGCCAGCAGCGGGCCTATAAGCCACTTATCTAACGATAGATATATGCCCGCGGTACGCGTCACAGCCTTGAGATTTAATATGGCGCACATAGCCGTGGTCAGCAAATGCGCGGCCACAAAGCCCGTGAGCCTCAGCTCCGGCACGGCCACGGCGTACCATGTGAGTATAAGCTGAACGGCGTCGGACAGCAGCAGGTTGACCGCGCCGCGCCGCTGCTTTCCCATGCCGTTTAGCAGGCTGTTCATGAGATATTGGAAGCATGAGAACACCTGTGTAACAGCCAAAACCTCTATGTAGCGGCCGGCTTGGGAGTCGGTAAAGAGGGAACGCGCCATAAACGGCCCAAGCGGCATTAGCAGCAGGCAGGACGGCAGCACGAGGGCGGCCGCCAGACGCAGGGTGCGCCGCACCTGTGTTTGCAGGCCCGCGCGGTCGTTTAAGGCCGCGTAGTGCGCTATACGCGGCATCAGGGTCAGCGACAGCGGTATCACGAATACCGAGGGCAGAGCGGTCAGCGGAAGCGTCATGCCAAAAGCCACTCCATACGCGGACAGCGCCTCGGTCTGCCCCATACCCGAGGCCATCAGGCGGTTGGGAATAATTATCGTGTTAATCGAACCTAACAGGTTGGCGATAAGCATGGACGCGCCGACCGGGATGGCGACGCCGGCCATTTCGCCCAGCAGCTTTGCCGGCTTGGGGCCGTCAGAAAGCCTTGAGCCGCCCGGCGGCGTTTTGCGCATATGGCGTATGTAGAAAAAACCGAGCATGGACGCCGAAACGATCTCGCACAGCACCATTCCGATGACAATAACGCCCACGGCCCATTCCAAATGCGCCGGCCTTAGTACGCTCAGCAAGCCCAGCACGCACGCCGTGCGCAGGAGCTGTTCTATCACCTCGGTTATGGCGGGCGGGCGGACTTCGCGTATGCCGTAAAAGTAGTTTTTACAAATGTTTTCGATGCCCGTGAAAAAAATACACGGCAGCAGGAGAAGCAGTCCCAGGCGCGTGCGCGCGTCGCTGAGCAGCGTCACCGAAATCCAGTCCGAGAGCGGCGCGATGATTATGGCGGCCGCACCAAGCAGCGCAAAGAACACCCACAGCGCCAGCCTTACCAAACGCCGCACCGTCGCCTGACCGCCCACGGCGCTGTAAGACGCGGACAATTTTGAAACGGCGACGGTCAGGCCATACGCCGTCACCGACATTACGACCGAATACGCCGGCATTATGAGCTGGTACAGGCCCATACCCTCCGCGCCGACCATGCGCGACAGCGCGACGCGGAACGCGAATCCCACCGCCTGTGAAAAAATCTGCGACGCGGTGAGTATAGCGGCGCCGAACGCCAGCGACTTGACATTTAACTTCAAAATACTTCCCCTATCTGAAAACAAAGCGGAGAATTAGCCTCGCCCCCGAAACCCGGATGGCTCTCAAGGACAATCTATGCCGCCGCGCCCGGGGAAATGATAAACAGGCGCGCAGAACGGCCTCCCCGTTTCCGGGGAGGCCGTTGAGCCGGCGGCGGCGTACGTTATTTGAGCTTAACCGGCGATAACAGGTCAAGCTGTTTATCGCCGTCGGCAACACGGTCGGAGATAAAGGTTTCAAAGTCCATGCTGCACTCCTCAAGCCATTGGGACGAAAAATCAACATCGTATTCGCCGCTGTTTTTACACCAGCCATACAAGAGCTGCCAGCGTTCGCCGATTTCGTTCATATGCGCGGGTATGGACGCGTACAGCCCGCCGCCGAACCGCTTTTTTTCCAGCGGCTCAGGTACTGCAAAGTCGTCGGGGACTGTCACCCACATCTCGTAACCGTAAACCGGGTTTCCCTTTGACGGGCTGGGGTTGTTGAAGCCGAAAAAGCGGTATCCGTCTCGCTTATGCAGATTGTTATCCAGCACAAACTTATTGAACACCTCGGAGCAGTCGTTTTCCGGCTCCGCGCTTTCGGCGCGATATGACGCGACCGTCATGGCGGGCAGCTTGACGATTCTGACATTGTGCAGATTTTTCATGATTATCCTTTCGGAGAGTGATATTTGCGGCGCGGCGGGTTCGGGGCCGCGGGCTTCAAGGCAGGCAAAAACTTGCTTCAGATTCCCGGACGCGCGTATGCGGCTGATAAGGCTCTCGACCAGCGCAATCAGCGTGTTGTTTGCCGCGGCTTCGTTTTTCAGGTTTTCCAGATGGCCGGACAGCGCGTCGATCGCCACGCCTAAGTCCGAAGCCATGAAAATCCTTTCAATTTCCGCGATTGGCATTTTGAGTTTGCGCAGTAAAACAATTTGCTCGATGCGCGTCACGTTGTCCTCTTCGTAGAATCTGTATCCATTTTCCGTCCTCGCGCTTCTCAATATCCCCATTTCTTCCCAATACCGCAGGGTACGATTGGAAATATCGAATCTTTTTGCCACCTCACCGATCCGAAACATTTAGCGCCACCCCTCTCTGAATCAGATGATAGACCATTCCGCGGCGTAAAGGTCAAGAGTTTTTTTGAGATTTTTATGAAAGCCGTATATTATATTTTTTCAAGCGTTTTTTTGTAAAGCAACTCGATACCGGCCGCTCCGAGTGGCGCGGTAATTAAAATCGCCAGAACAGCAACTGTTAAAATCGTATTCCCAGCCGCGACGCCCGCCGCGAGAGGAAGCCCGCCGATGGCCGCCTGAACGGTTGCTTTGGGCAGATACGCCACGCCGCAGAATAATCGCTCTTTCATGTTCAATTTTGTTTTGAAAAGACAGATCAGAACCCCTAAAAACCGTATCGCCAATACCGAAAATATGAGAGCGGCAGCGACAAAACCTTCTTTAACGGCGTACCCAATGTTTATCGTCGCGCCGACAAGAACAAACAGCATAATTTCAGCCGGCACCCAAACTTTCGAGAATCCAGCCGACATTCGTTTTGCTAAATTCTCGTTCTTTTTAAGTATCGTACAGCCCAAAGCCATTACCGCAAGCAGCCCCGACATCGGAACATACTCCTTTATCGCCGCCTCAATAACAACAAGCAAAAATGCCGCGCTCAAAATAATAAGAATTTTTACCGTATCGCATATTTTAGTTTTCTTGAAAAGCCAAATTAAAGCTAACCCGAACAAAACGCCTGTTGCCAAACCAACGGCAATAGCGGCGGGAATTTTAACAAGACTAATAAAATCAAATTTGCCGCTTTCCGCCATACCCATAAACGAGGCAAACAAGACAATAACATAAACATCATCGACCGAAGCCCCCGCCATAATAAGCTGTGGTATGCTTTTTTCTTTACCGTAACCGCTTTCCGTGAGTTTTATCATTTTCGGCACAATTACGGCGGGAGAAACCGCGCCAAGAATGGTTCCCATAATCGCGGCTTCCAAATATGTTATATTGAAAAATAACGGAGCAAATATTATTGTCGCGGCTATTTCAACTGTTGCGGGAATAAAGCACATAAGA
>WRLW01000019.1 GCA_009777435.1 Oscillospiraceae bacterium
TCGAGCATTAAAACGATAAAAACCGCAAAAGCGATCATCAACGCCAACGCTTCATACACCGACAAGGCCTCACCTCCTTTGCTGTGACGCTCGGAGGATTTTGGCGTAGTTCCCGGCAGGGAACTACTGACGCTTACCGTATTTGGCAACGCCTGAGGATATTATAGCGTAAGAGGTGTGTTTTGTCAAATTTGGGCGGTTGTGGTGTGACGCCCCCCGGCCGTCAAACCCTCTTGACAAACCACCCGGTGTTTGCTATACTGTAAACATAAACGGGAACTGCCGCTTTTTGCTGGGCGGCTCAGTCCTTATAATGGAAATCTGAGACGCCGTGGCTAAACGGCGTCTCGGGTTATTTCTTCCAATGTACACATCACGCCATGTAGGGACGCACATCGTGCGTCCGCGTTCCCCGGTGCCCCCATGCCCCCCCGTGCCGCGCGGCAAAATAAACCACGGACGGCCAATGTGTTAAGCGTGGTAAGATAGTTTACAAAATGTCCGGGGAGATGGTTTACAGTTTCTGATAAAATATGGGCATCTAAATTTGGGGAGCGATGGAAGATGCCGTGGAGAGGTCAAAGCATGGAAGAACGCAGAGAAGAGTTCGTTCGCCGGGCGTTAAGCAGTGAGAGAAGCAAGAGCGCACTATGCCGAGAATACGGAATCAGCAGACCTACCGGCGACAAATGGATTAAGCGCTTTAAGAGTGGGGAAAGCATGGAGAATAAAAGCAGAGCGCCATTTCATACGCCGAACAAAACGGATGCCGCTACTGAGTCGTCAATCGTAGCCCTGCGTCTCAAGCATCCCGCGATAGGAGCCAAGAAGCTCAAACGTATTCTGGAAAACAAAGGTGAACCTGCTCCGGCGTATTCGACCATCAACGCTATACTTCAGCGAAACGGACTAATAACAAAGGAAGCCAGCGCGGCTGCTACTCCTCACATTCGGTTTGAAAAGATTTCTCCCAACGAGATGTGGCAAACGGACTTCAAGGGGCACTTTGCGATGAAGAATGGCTGCCGATGCCACCCATTGACCGTTTTAGACGATCATTCGCGGTTCTGCTTGTGTCTTGATGCAAGAGAGAATGAACGCTGTGAGGGCGTGAAAGAGAGTTTCGCGCGGATATTTGCTCAGCATGGACTGCCAGATACGCTTCTCTGCGACAACGGGAACCCCTGGGGCACCGTGCAGAGTGTTGGATATACCAGTTTTGAGGTTTGGCTGATGGATTTCGGGATTCTTACAAAGCATGGTCGGATTCGCCATCCTCAAACGCAAGGGAAAGAAGAGCGGTTTAACGCAACGTTACTTAGAGAGCGGATAAGGTATCGGGAATATGAGGGTTTCGCACATGCACAGAGGGATTTTGATGAATATCGAGATTTTTACAATTACGAGAGGCCACACCATGCTCTGCGTTTAGAAACGCCTTCAAAACGGTATTCTGATAGTGCGCGCAAGCTGCCGCAACAGGTTGAGGAATGGGTTTACGGTTCTGATGTTTGTATAAGGCAGATAAAAAGCTCCGGGTATTTAACATTTCGGGGGCAAGGGTATTTTCTTAGCGAAGCGTTCGGTGGAAAAACAGTTGGGTTGATAGAATCGGACAACGGAAGTGGCGTTTTTTTCGTACTCTACAGGCAATTCTGCATAGCTAAATTAAGCATTGATGATAGGGTCGTCTTAGCGAGGAGGGCGTTTCGATGGAAATTAGAAACACCGCAAAATGTGTAAACCATCTCCCCGGACATTTTGTAAACCATGTCACGCTTGACACAATGCGCGCCCCTACAAGGGTTGCGTGTAACCGGGTCGTAGGGGCGGCCATTGGCCGTCCGTGGTTTATTTCCCCGCGCGGCACAATGAACACGGGCGACCGGGGGCGATCGCCCCTACAACACCACACCGCCCCAGCGAAATTCGACATGCCATGTAGGGACGCACATTGTGCGTCCGCCGTTCCCCTGCGCCTTAAAAAAGTAAAAATAACGCTTGACAAAAGCTAAGGCCGCTGATATACTGCCTTAAAAGGAAGCGGGGTTCGCCCTCACCCAAACGCGCCCGCGATTTGGGTCAACAGTCCACAGGCTTTGTGAGCGCCGGTTTAAGGCGTGTTGACGCGCGGGGTTTCCCGCGCCTTTTAGTATTTTATTCCGTTTGGAAAACGGGAGCGGGCTTGCCGGCAAGGCGGCGCCCGCCCTCACCGACATTTTTCGGGGGTGTTTGGGCATTAGCAAACAGACGCATCAAATCAATGAGGCCATCCGCGACCGTGAGGTGCGACTCATTGACGCGCAGGGCAACCAAAAAGGGATAGTCAGCACGAGGGACGCCATGCGCATAGCTATGGACGCCGACCTCGACCTCGTAAAGATCGCCCCGACGGCCCAGCCGCCGGTCTGCCGCATTATGGACTACGGCAAATTCCGGTTTGAACAGGCCAAAAAGGAAAAGGAAGCCCGCAAGAATCAACACGTCGTCGAGCTGAAGGAGATAAGGCTCTCTATGGGCATCGACGTGCATGATTTCAACTTTAAGCTGAAAAACGCGATCAAATTCTTAGGCGAGGGCAACAAGGTCAAGGTGAGCATCCGCTTCCGGGGCCGCGAGATGGCGCACACCTCCATAGGCCAGCAGCAGATGAAAAAGTTTGCCGAGGCCTGCGACGAGGCGGCCACCGTGGAACGCCCGCCCAAGTTAGAGGGCAGGAGCATGTCCATGTTCCTCGCGCCCAGACCGGTCGTGCCCGTCAAGGCGCCCGCGCCGCCCAAGCCCGCGAAGCCGGAGGCCCCCCGGCCCTCAAACGCCGCGGAGACAGCCTCGGGCGCGGCGGAGCCTGTACCCCCGGCCGCCGAGCGGCCTCAACGAAAGGATGAAGAATCACATGCCAAAAATTAAGACGCACAGCGGCGCCAAAAAACGTTTTAAGCTGACGGCGTCGGGCAAGGTAAAGCGCCATCACGCGTTCAAAAGCCATATATTAAACAAAAAGACCACGAAGCGCAAGCGCGGCCTGCGCAAGGGCGTTATGGCGGACAGGACGAATACGCCGGCCATTAAAGAGCTGATACCTTATAAGTAGCGATACCGCCGCGATACCAAGGCACTTAGAAAGGATGGAACATTGCCATGGCTCGTATTAAAGGCGCGGTTACGACGCGCCATAGAAGACGCAAGGTGCTGAAATTAGCAAAGGGTTACTGGGGCGCGAAGAGCAAGCATTTCCGCACGGCCAACCAGGCCGTTATGAAGTCGCTGACCTATGCCTATGTCGGGCGCCGCCTGAAAAAGCGCGACTTCCGCCGCCTGTGGATAACGCGCATCTCCGCGGCCGTTAAGCCCCACGGGATTAACTATTCCCGCTTTGTCTACGCGCTCAAGAAGCTTGATATCTCCCTCAACCGGAAAATGCTGGCCGAGATGGCCGTGTATGATAAAGAGGCGTTTGCCGCCGTTGTTGAGAAGGCAAAAGCGGCTCTTGAAGCCTGACGGATATCCCATAAATTGACTCTTGAGGGGGATTAGCTCCCCCTCTAAGCTATAAGGAGCAGTCATGCCAAAGCAAAAAAATGAAAAAGACGGATCCTTAGACCCTGAGCTTGAGCGTGTTGAGGACTTGACGGCCGCTGTGCGCGACCTGACGGCCATGGTGCAGGATCTTGCCGCCGGCGTCAGGGACTTAAACGCGCAGAGCGAACGAAAGGCCCGGGAACGGCGCGGACGTGAGAGCGCGGCGCGCCCCGGCGGGCGCGAACAGCGCGGCGAGCAGGGGCGGACGCCCAACGACGCCCTGCGCCTTTACTCCGCGCTCACGCATTTTATAGGCATGGGCCTGTCCATAGCGGGGCTGGCGCTGCTTGTGGTCATGGCCGTCAAGGTCGGAACGGCCTGGCATGTGGTGGGGTTTTCCATATACGGCGCGTGTATGACCCTGCTGTACGCCGCCAGCGCGTTCTACCACAGCCTGCGGCTGCCGCCGAGGGGCCGCCGCGCGCTGCGCAAGCTCGACCACACCATGATATATGTGTTTATAGCCGGCGTTTACACGCCCATATGCTTCATGCCGCTGCGCGGCGCTTGGGGCTGGAGCATGTTCGGGGTGCTGTGGGGGTTAGCCATAACCGGGATCATATTCAAGAACATATGGATCACCGCGCCGCGCTGGCTGTCGGCCCTTAGCTATTTGCTGATGGGCTGGATGGCCGTCGTGTGCATACTGCCGCTCGTCCGCACCATGCCCGCCGGGGGTTTGCTGTGGCTGTCCGCGGGCGGCGTCTTTTACACGGCCGGCGGCATTTTCTACGCGCTCAAATGGCCCGGCCGCGAGGCAAAGCGGTTCGGGTTTCACGAGATTTTCCACGTTTTGGTACTGCTTGGCAGCATATGCCATTTTGTCATGATGTTCAGATACGTTATGCGTATCGGCGTGTGAGCCGCGCCGCGGCGCTCGGATAGGATGGGCGGTATGAACGACACCATAGCCGCGCCGGCGACGGCTTCCGCGCCCGCCGCCGTCGGCGTTTTGCGTATAAGCGGCCCGGACGCCGAGCGCGTCGCGGGCAGGGTGTTCAGCGTTTCAAGCGGCTTGCCGTTTGAACATACAAAAGACCGCGTGCTGACCGGCGGCGTCATACTCGACGGCGGCGCGGCGCTCGACCGCTGTATGGCGTGCGTCATGCGCGCGCCGCGCAGCTATACAGGCGAGAACGTGGTTGAGCTGTACACGCACGGTTCGCCGGCTGTGGCCGCGCGGACGCTCGAGCTGCTGTACGAGGCCGGCGCGCGTCCCGCCCGGCCCGGCGAATTCACGCGCCGCGCGGTATTGAACGGCAAGCTCGACCTGATACAGGCCGAGGCCGTCGCGGATCTGATAGCGGCCGAAACGCCCGCCGCCGCGCGCAACGCGGCCGCGCAGCTCGGCGGCTCGGTATCGCGGCGGATAGAACGGGCTTGGGAGCTGTTGAGCGGCGTTATGTCGCATGTGGCGGCGTGTGTGGACTACCCGGAGGACGACGTGCCCGAACTCACGGCGGCCGAAATAACGGACGGACTGCGCGAGGCGTCGGACGTGCTGTCCGCGCTGGCGGCAACCTATAAGCGCGGGGCGCTGCTGCGCGACGGCGCCGATGTGGTCATAGCGGGCAGCCCGAATACCGGGAAATCCTCGCTGTTCAACGCCCTGCTGGGCCGCGACCGCTCGATAGTGGCGCCCGTGCCGGGCACCACGCGCGACGCCGTGGAGGCCCGCGTCACGCTTAACGGGATGCGCTTCAACCTTATCGACACGGCGGGCGTGCGCGACGCGGACGACGCGATAGAGGCCGAGGGCGTGCGGCGCACCGAGCTGCTGATAGGCGGCGCCGACGCCGCGATGGTAGTCCTTGACGCCACGCGCGAGCCGGACGGGTACGACGGGCGCGTTTTGGACATGACGGCGGGTATGCCGCGCGTGGTCGTGCTGAACAAATGCGATTTGGGAGGATATCCCGACGCGCCGCGCGTCCCCGCGCTTCGCGTCTCGGCGCTGACCGGCGAGGGGATAGACGCGCTTTCCGAGGCGCTGGTTCAGGCGGCGCCCCGCATGGGCGCGGACGAAACGCTGATAACAAACGCGCGCCAGGCGGCCGCCGTCGGTGAGGCCATAGCCGCCGCGGACGAGTGCCGCGAGGCCATAGCGGGCGGCGTGCCCGCCGACGCCGCGCTGTGCGCGCTGGAATCCGCGCTGGACATTCTGGCGGAGCTGACAGGCAGGCGGGCGAGCCAAGAGGTGCTTGAACAGATATTCTCAAGGTTTTGCGTCGGTAAATAGCCCGTATAAATAAAGGGGGATAATCATGAAAAACAATGAAAAGAGCATGGAGACCGTGGTCGCGCTGTGCAAGGGCAGGGGCTTTATCTTCCCCGGCTCGGAGATTTACGGCGGTTTGGCCAACACATGGGATTACGGGCCGCTGGGCGTGCTGTTCAAAAACAACGTCAAGCAGGCTTGGTGGAAAAAATTCGTGCAGGAATCCGAATATAACGTCGGGCTTGACTCCTCCATCCTGATGAACCGCCAGGTGTGGGTGGCGTCGGGGCACGCGGGCGGTTTTTCAGACCCGCTGACCGACTGCCGCGCCTGCAAGACGCGCCACCGCGCCGACCAGCTCATCGAGGCGTTCGACGGTACGATCACGGCCGGCTGGAGCCTTGAGAGGCTGGGCGAATACGTCGCGTCCGCCGGCATAGCCTGCCCGGACTGCGGCAAGAAGGACTTTACGCCGGTGCGCCAGTTCAATCTCATGTTCCGCACCCATCAGGGCGTCACCGAGGACGCGGGCAATGAGATTTTCCTGCGCCCGGAGACGGCGCAGGGCATCTTCGTCAACTTCAAGGCCATACAGCGCGCGGCGCGGCGCAAGGTGCCGTTCGGCGTGTGCCAGATAGGCAAATCGTTCCGCAACGAAATAACGCCCGGCAACTTCACGTTCCGAACGCGCGAGTTTGAGCAGATGGAGCTTGAGTTTTTCTGCAAGCCGGGCGAGGATCTCGAATGGTTCTCTTATTGGCGCGGCTTCTGCAAGGACTGGCTTATCTCGCTGGGCATGAGGGAGGAAAACCTGCGCCTGCGCGACCACGACCCGGAGGAGCTGTCGCATTACTCAAAGGCCACCACGGACTTTGAGTTCCTGTTCCCGTTCGGCTGGGGCGAGCTTTGGGGCATAGCCGACCGCACCGACTTCGACCTTAAACAGCATGAACAGCACTCCAACCAGTCGCAGCAGTATTTTGACCCCGAAACCAACGAAAAATATATTCCCTATGTCATCGAGCCTTCGCTGGGGGCCGACCGCGTGGCGCTGGCCTTTCTGATAGACGCCTATGACGAGGAGACCGTGGGCGACGGCGA
Organism: Oscillospiraceae bacterium; assembly: GCA_009777435.1. Classification (GTDB taxonomy): domain Bacteria; phylum Bacillota; class Clostridia; order Oscillospirales; family UBA929; genus WRMG01. The sequence continues at coordinate 6,899 of WRLW01000019.1, forward strand.
CACACGCGCCGTGCTGCGCCTGCATCCGGCGCTGGCGCCGTATACGGCCGCCGTACTGCCGCTTTCAAAGAAGCTGGCCGGACAGGCCGCGCCCATACGCAAGCTGCTGTCCAAACGCTTTATGGTCGATTACGACGACGCCGGCTCGATAGGCAAGCGCTACCGCCGTCAGGACGAGATAGGCACGCCGATGTGCGTGACCATAGACTTTGAGACCGAGAGCGACGGCCGCGTCACCGTGCGCGACCGCGACACCATGAAACAGGAGCGCGTACCTGTAGACGCCTTGGAGGAATACGCCGCCAAGCTGATAGACTGGTGAAATACTGATCCCTCATCCGGCTTATAAACCAAGGATAAAGAAAGAGGTGCGGCGTGAAATCATTGCCTGTAAGGAAAGACATACGATTACAGGGCTATGATTATTCATCAAATGGCGCGTACTTTGTAACGATGTGTGTAAAAGACGGGCATCCGGTTTTATGGCGGCCCGATGTAGGGACGCACAGTGTGCGTCCGCTCTCAGAAACGGGAAATATCGTAAAAACTGCGGTCGAAAACATACCTGAAATATATGAGGGTGTGTTTATAGATAAATTTGTCATAATGCCGAATCATATTCACATGATTGCGCGGATTGAAAGCGGCGGACGCACACTGTGCGTCCCTACAATATCGCGCATAATCAAGCAATGCAAAGAATATGTCACTAAGCAAATCGGTTATTCCATATGGCAAACGCGGTTTCACGACCATGTTATCCGTGATGAGGAAGAATACAAGCGCATATGGCAATATATCGAAGAAAACCCGGTAAAGTGGGCCGAGGATTGTTATTTTGTGAGGTAAAATTATATCCTTATCAAAATAGGAATCCGAACAGGCCGAAAGGCGGCGCGCGGGCCATAAGCTCCGCGCGCCGCGTCATTTTGCGTATTCTGCCCCGCGCTATATATTCTTCAGCACCTTCAGCCTTACGAATTCCTCGCGTTCCTTTTCCTCGAGGGCCTCGACGATGTATTTTACGTCGGCGGTCAGGTTGGGGATGATGATATTCTGGAGCGCGTTGGCGCGCTTTTGGGTCTTTTTGATGGCGTAGGCCAGCCTGTAGACGCTGGTTTCCATCTCCGCCAGGCGGCATATGAAGGTCTTGAGGCGCAGAAACTCCACATAGGCCCTGTCGAGCGTGGTGTTGATAAAGGCCAGCCCATAGGGTATATCGTCCGGCTCCGAGTCGGCCGCCGTCACGGCCGGTATCTCAACGCCCATGACCGAGCGGAAGCGTATCCTCACAGAGTCGTCCAGCTCGACGGCCTGCGTCAGGTTGCCTATCAGCCCAAGGCTTATATTCGCGTCGAGCAGCGCGGCATACGCGCGGCCGAACGTGTCGTCGATCTTGCCCTGAAGCTCGTTGGCCGCGTCGATAAGCGCCATCATCTCGCGTATGAGTATATTGCGCTTTCTGTCCATCAGCTCGAAGCCCAGACGCGCCAGCGAAAGCGTGCGCCTCGCGGCCAGCAGGCCGCCCTTGGTGGGTATTACGTTGGGCATGGCGCGACACCTCCGATCCGCGGCGGCCGAAAGGCCGCTTTTATATTACTCCGTCCAGCTCAGACGCGCCGTAATACTTCTTGAGTATGGCGGAGTCCACGTGGTCAAGCTCGTCCTCGGGCAGTACGGACAGCACATGCCAGCCCGCCTCAAGCGTCTGGTCGATGGAGCGATCCTCCTGAATCCCCTGCGCGACGAAATGCTTTTCAAACCGGCGCCCGAACTCGATGTATTTTTTGTCCAGCTCGGACAGCTCGTCCTCGCCTATGACCGACGCCAGCGCGCGCGCGTCCTGCACCTTGGCGTAAGACGCGAAAAGCTGATTGGACAGGGCCGGGTGATCCTCGCGCGTACAGCCCTTGCCTATGCCGTCCTTCATCAGCCGCGACAGCGACGGCAGCACGGCTATGGGCGGATAAACGCCCGACTGATCCAACCCGCGCTCGAGGACGATCTGGCCCTCGGTGATATAGCCCGTCAAGTCGGGTATGGGATGGGTTATGTCGTCGTTGGGCATGGTGAGGATGGGCACCTGAGTCACCGAGCCGGGGAAGCCGTTCAGCATCCCGGCGCGCTCGTATATGGACGCGAGGTCGGAGTAGAGGTAGCTGGGGTAGCCCTTGCGGCTCGGTATCTCGCCCTTTGAGCTTGAGAATTCGCGAAGCGCCTCGCAGTAGGAGGTCATGTCGGTCATGATTACCAAAACGTTCATCCCGTGCTTAAAGGCCAGATACTCGGCGGCGGTCAGCGCGCAGCGCGGCGTCAGGATGCGCTCTATGATGGGGTCGGACGCCAGATTCATGAACATGACCACGCGCTGAAGCGCGCCCGACTCCGCGAAATCCCGCTTGAAGAAGTCGGCCGTATCGTTTTTGACGCCCATAGCGGCGAATACTATGGCGAATTCCGAGCCGTCGCCCGTCTGCGCCTGACGCGCGATCTGCGCGGCTAACTCGTTGTGCCTCATGCCCGAGCCTGAGAATATGGGCAGCTTCTGGCCGCGTATGAGCGTGCTCATGCCGTCTATGGCCGAAATGCCCGTGTATATGCACGAGCGCGGGTATTTGCGCGACACCGGGTTTATGGGCGCGCCGTTTATGTTGCGCCGCTCGTCGGGATACAGCTCGCCTATACCGTCGATGGGGCGCCCCGCGCCGTCAAACACGCGCCCAAGCATTTCGCGCGAAAGCGGCAGCTCGACCGGCCGCCCGGTAAAGCGAGTGCGCACGTTTTCGAGCGAGATGCCGCGCGTGCCCTCAAAAACCTGTATGACCGCCCGGTCGCCCTCAAGCGTGATGACGCGCCCGGCCCGGCGCTCGCCGCCGTCAGGCGTGATTTGCGCGGTCTGGTCGTAAGCCACGCCGCGCACCCCCTCGAGGATGATAAGCGGCCCGGAGATTTCCTTAAGGCCCGTGTATTCCAAACGCATCGCGCCGCCCCCTAAACCAGATTGTCCATCAATACGCGCTCGACGCATTGGTCGATATCGCTTTTACAGCCGTCAAACAGATCGGGTCTGTCGTTGGGCACGTCGTATTTAATGCGTATAAGGCGCTCAAAGACGCCCGTCGCCTTGAGACGCGCTATGGGTATGCCGCGCTCCACCAGCGCCTTGGCCTTGTCGTAGAGGCGCAGCATGGTCTGCATCATCAGCTTCTGCTTTTCAAGCGGCACATATGTGTCGATCGCGTGATAGGCGTTTTGCTGTAAAAACCCCAGCCTTATCACGCGCGCCGCCTCTATGACGAGCTTTTGATCCTCGGGCAGTATGTCCGCGCCTATGAGCTTGACTATCTCCATGAGCTTGGATTCCTCTTGCAGCAGGCGCGCGACGCGCATACGCAGCTCCGAAAAGTCCGTGCCGGCGCGCTCGTGATACCACGGTTCAAGGGCGCCCAAATACTCCGAATAGCTGGTTATCCAGTTGATGGCCGGGAAGTGGCGCGCGTAGGCCAGCGTGCGGTCAAGCGCCCAGAAGCAGCGTATAAAGCGCTTTGTGTTCTGGGTCACGGGTTCGGAGAAGTCGCCGCCCTGCGGGCTTACCGCGCCGATAACCGACACCGAGCCTTCGGCGCCGCCGAGCGTTAACATATATCCGGCGCGCTCATAGAACTCGGCCAGCCGCGACGGCAGATAGGCCGGATAGCCCTCCTCGGCGGGCATCTCCTCAAGCCGCCCCGAGATCTCGCGCAGGGCCTCGGCCCAGCGCGACGTGGAGTCGGCCATCAGCGCGACGTGGTAGCCCATGTCGCGGTAGTATTCGGCGGCCGTCATGCCGGTGTATACCGACGCCTCGCGCGCCGCCACGGGCATATTGGACGTGTTGGCTATCAGCATGGTGCGCGACAGCAGCGGCTTGCCGCTGCGCGGGTCGGAAAGGCCGGTGAATTCCTCAAGAACCTCGGTCATTTCATTGCCGCGCTCGCCGCAGCCGAGATAGACGATTATATCCGCGTCCGACCATTTTGCGAGCTGGTGCTGCGTTATGGTCTTGCCCGCGCCGAACGGCCCGGGCACGGCCGCGCAGCCGCCCTTGGCTATGGGGAACAGCGTGTCTATGACGCGCTGGCCGGTCAGCAGCGGCATGTTGAGCGGCAGGCGTTTCCCGACCGGGCGCGCGGCGCGCGTGGGCCACTCCTGCGCCAGCGTCAGCTCGCGCGTTCCGCCCTTCCCGTCGTCTAACACGGCCAGCGCGTCCGTAACGGTATACGGCCCGTCGGGCACGACGGATTTGACCACGCCGCCCACGCCGGGCGGCAGCATGGCGCGGTGCGTTATCAGCTCGGTCTCGGCGCACTCGGCGAATACCGAGCCGGGAGACAGCCTGTCGCCGGGCTTTACTTTCAGCTCGACATCCCATTTTTTGGAGGTGTTAAGCGAAGGCAGGTTGACGCCGCGCCCTATGAAGCAGCCCGTCGCGTCCTCAAGCGCCCTCAGCGGGCGCGCTATGCCGTCGAAGATATCTCCCAGCAGCCCGGGGCCGAGCATGATGGACATGGGCTTGCCCAAGCCGGTAACAGGGTCGCCGGGCGCGACGCCCTCGGTGTCCTCGTAGACCTGTATAATGGTCTTTCCGTCTTTAAGGCCCACTACCTCGCCGATCAGGCCTTGCCTGCCGACATGCACCATTTCCTGCATGGCAAGCTCGCGCCCGCCCTCGGCTATCACCACCGGGCCGTTCACGCCGTATACTTGATAGGACACGGGATATCCCTCCCCTACTGCGATAAATGCAATCCGAACAGCTCGGCGAAATGGCCCCGCAGCTCGTAAAGCTTGGTGTCCAGCGTCTCGTCGGCCCGCAAGCGCGTCTTGGGGCAGACGGCCGCCAGACCGCCCAGCTCGATATCTCCCGGCTTGAAGGTCACGCTGAAGCCGTAAGCCTCGTTGACGCCGAGCGCCTTTTTCAGCTCGTCGGCCAGCGGCATGTCGGCCTCGCGCAGATAGATTATCATATTGCCGTTGCCGAGCGCGTCAAGTACGTCGCGCGCGCTTCTTTTAAGGCGCGCGACGTATTCCCCGGTCTTGACATACTCCGCGAGCTTGGCGCGCACGTCGTCCATAACCTGCGCGCCCATCTCCTCGCGGCGCGCGTTTATGGCGTTTTTGCGCTCCATCATATGGCGGGACACGCGGCCTCCGCACTGAGTGCGGATCCGGGCGGCCTGCTCCTTGATATGCCTGAACGTCTCGTTGAGGGCCTCGTCCTCGGCGGCCGAGACGGCGGCGTCTATCTCAAGCTTTACCCCGTCAAGGATCATCTTGCTCTCGTTGAGCGCGTCGGACTCGATGGCCGCGGTGAACCGCTCGATTTTCTCCTGAGCGCCGCGCATGGGACTTCACCGTCCTTCCGTTGCTTGTTTCATACCTTTACCCCTATGGCGTCCCTGACATAACGGGTGATGGAGTCGGGCGTACGGCCGGTGCCGGAGCGGTCGGGTATCTCGACCACAAGGGTGGAGGTCTGTCTGATTTTAAGGTCGTATATCATGTCGGGATACATGGCGGCCAGCTTCTCTGTGATAAGCAGTATGCCGATTCCGGGGTCGGCTATGGCGCCGGCTATGGCGTCGCGCACCTCTTTCTTCTGAGACACGCGCACACCGTCGATGCCGGCCAGCCTCAGACCCACCAGCGTATCGGAGTTATCGGAGATCACAAACAGCCTCACTTCGATGCCCATCCCTTCCGAGCGGGGCTGAGAAGCCCGCTTGCTCAGCGCTAAAACCTGAACAGAATCATAAAGGCGATCAGCACGCCGTAGATCGCGATGCCTTCGGCCATGGCCACAAAGATGAGCGCCTTGCCGAACAGCTTCTCGTTTTCGGACACGGCCCCGATGGCCGCCGACGCGGACGACGCGACGCCTATGCCGCCGCCGATGCCCGCCAGCCCGACGGCCAGCGCCGCCGCTATCATGCCCATGCCCATGGCCGACGCGTCGGCCGCGGTCTCCGCGGCGGTTTCCGCGGCGGTTTCCGCGGCGGTCTCGCTCGCCATCATCGCGCCGCCGATGCCGAAGGCCGTTATGGCCAGTATGGCCGCGAAGAATACCCCGATCTGTATGAGCAGCGCGGTTTTAGGGTTTTTGCCGCGCCGCTTCATGGCGCTGACCCAAAACAGCGACGCCGCGAGCAGTACAGGGGCCAGTATGAACAACTCCATTTTCCAAGCACATCCCTTTCAATCATCTGTCGAAAAGCCTTTGGGCGCGCCGCGCGCCGCCGTCACTCGTTGCGCTTCCTGTAGTCGATTATAACGGGCGCATAAGGCTTGCCGCCGCCGTTGTAAAACCTTGAGAATATCTCGAAAAACTCAAGGCGCAGCACCTGTATGCCGGCCAGAAACGCCTCGATGACCATGATAATAAGGTTGCCGATTACCAAAACCGTAATATTATGCCCGCCGCCGGGCTGCTCGGCCATCATATACACCGCCGTCATCATGGCCGCGTGGCTTATGGCATAAGCGCCGACGCGCAGATAGGACAGCGTGTTGGAGATATAGGACAGCAGCACCTCGAGCATCTCGAAAATATTCTGGGTGATGAAGCCGCCCGCGCCCTCCGGCCTCCAGTCATGCCGCCGCGCGCACAGCCGCGACAGCGGCTCCCGGAAAAACATGGCCAGAAACGGGAGCGCGGCCGCCGACAGCAGCACCCCCACAGGCAGCGTGTAGTCCGCGAAGCCGATCATGGGCAGGAACATGGCCATCAGCGCGAGATAGAACAGGCCGCCCGATATGCCGCTCGGCCCGAAGATTATCTTTTCATAGTCGCGCTGGCGCACGCC
>WRLW01000020.1 GCA_009777435.1 Oscillospiraceae bacterium
GGCAGCCGTAGGGGGGCGCGCACCGTAGAGCCCGGGCGTCCGCGTGACGAGAGGCGCCGCGACGACAGACGCCGTGACGACCGCAGGGGCGGCTTCGGCGGCGACCGCGGCCCGCGCCGTGACGACCGCGGCCCGCGTCCGGGCGGCGGCGGCTTCGGAGGCCCGCGTCCGGGGGGCGGAGGCTTTGGAGGCCCGCGTCCGGGCGGCGGCGGTTTCGGCGGCCCGCGTCCGGGAGGCGGCGGCTTTGGAGGCCCGCGTCCAAGCGGCGGGGGCGGCTTCGGCGGCCCGCGTCCAGGGGGAGGAAGCTTTGGAGGCCCGCGCCCGTCCGGCCCGCGTCCTGAAGCGCGTCCCGAAGCGCGCCCGCAGTCCTCACCGGAAGGAGGCACAAAATAATGCTGCTCCCAAAGAGAGTCAAATACCGCCGCGTACAGCGCGGACGGTTAAGGGGCAAGGCTTCGAGAGGCAACAAGGTCACATATGGCGAATACGGCCTTGTAGCGCTCGAGCCATGCTGGATTAAGGCCAACCAGATCGAGGCCGCGCGTATCGCCATGACGCGTTATATCAAGCGCGGAGGTCAGGTCTGGATCAAGATCTTCCCCGATAAGCCCGTTACCGAGAAACCCGCCGAGACCCGCATGGGTTCAGGTAAAGGCTCCCCGGAATACTGGGTGTCCGTGGTCAAGCCGGGGCGCGTCATGTTTGAGATAGCGGGCGTTTCGCCGGAGCTGGCCAAGGAGGCCTTCCGCCTCGCGGGGCACAAGCTGCCCGTCAAAACAAAGGTCATTGCCAGAGAAGGGCTGCAATCCCCGGACGAGCTGCCATCCTCAGAAGGGCTGCCGTCCGAAGATGGGGGTGACTCGGTATGAAGGTACAGCAGTTTCGCGACATGAGTCAGGCCGAGGTCGTCCGCAAGCTGAACGAGCTGAAAAAGGATCTTTTCAATCTTAGGATGCAGCACGCCACCAACCAGCTTGACAACCCCATGGTCATCGCGCAGGTCAGAAAAGACATCGCGCGCGCGCAGACCGTACTCCGTGAGATTGATATGAAGGAGGCCGCCGGCAAATGAGCGACAGAGCGTTTCGCAAGACCCGCGTCGGCCGAGTCATGTCCGACAAGATGGATAAGACCATTGTGGTGGCCGTGGAGGATCGCGTAAAGCACCCGCTGTATAAAAAGATCGTCAAGCGCACCTATAAGCTGAAGGCGCACGATGAGAACAACGAATGCCGCGTCGGCGACGTCGTAAAGGTGATGGAGACCCGCCCGCTCTCAAAGGAAAAACGCTGGCGCTTAGTCGAGATTGTAACTAAGGCCCAATAGCAGATTCACCCGCCTTTTAGGGCGGCGGGCGAACTGCGCGAGAACGCAAAGCGTTCTCAGGAACGCAAAGCGTTCTCGCAGCAGCGCTTCACGTTTCCACAGGCGCGATGTATGACGGTTAACAGTTAGGAGTTGACTATTTCCGATGATTCAGCAAGAGACTTATCTTCGCGTGGCCGACAACACGGGCGCTAAGGAGATAAAATGTATACGCGTGCTGGGCGGCTCGAGCCGCAGATACGGCAATATAGGCGATGTAGTGGTGGCCTCGGTGCGCAAAGCGGCGCCCGGCGGCGTGGTCAGGAAGGGCGAGGTGGTTCGCGCGGTCATCGTGCGCAGCGCGCACGGCGTCCGGCGCCGCGACGGCACATATGTCCGCTTTGACGACAACGCCGCGGTCATTATCAAAGAGGACAAAAACCCCAGGGGTACGCGTATCTTCGGCCCTGTGGCGAGAGAGCTGCGGGACAAGGACTATATGAAGATACTGTCGCTGGCCCCCGAAGTATTGTGAGGTGACGCCGGATATGAACACGCTGCACATTAAAACGGGCGACCAGGTGATGGTGCTGTCCGGCAAGGACAAGGGCAAAAAGGGCAAGGTCTTGTCGGTCGAGCCTAAGAAGGGGCAGGCCGTGGTCGAGGGCGTAAACGTCGCCGCCCGCCACGTCAAGCCGCGCCGTCAGGGTCAGGCCGGCGGCATAATCAAGCAGGAAATCGGCATACGCGCGTGCAAGCTTATGCGCGTCTGCCCTAAGTGCAATAAGCCGACGCGGGCCGCGCATACGGTTATGCCCGACGGCGCGAGGAGCCGCTCATGCAAGCAATGCGGCGAGCTGATATAAGTGGGGGTTGTGAAATTGGCCAGATTAAAGGAAAAATATAAGTCCGAGGTCGCACCCGCGCTTATGAAGAAGTTCGCGTATAAAAGCCCCATGCAGATTCCGAAGCTTGACAAGATTATCATCAACGTCGGCTGCGGCGACGCGCGCGACAACGCCAAGGCGCTCGACGCGGTGGTGGCCGACGTCACGAGGATAGCGGGCCAAAAGGCCGTCGTGACGCGCGCCCGCAAGAGCGTGGCCAACTTCAAGCTGCGCGAGGGTATGCCCGTGGGCGTTAAGGTAACGCTGAGGGCCGGCCGCATGTGGGAATTCTTCGACAGGCTGATGAACGTGGCGCTGCCGCGCGTCCGCGACTTCCGCGGCATAAGCCCCAACGCCTTCGACGGGCGCGGCAACTACGCGATGGGTCTGAAGGAGCAGCTTATATTCCCCGAGATCGATTATGACAAGATCGACAAAATACGCGGTATGGACGTCGTTATCTGCACCACGGCAAAGACCGACGAGGAGGCGCGCGAGCTGCTGACTCTGATGGGCGCCCCGTTTACGCGAAACGCGTAGCGTTATGGAGGTTTTGATATGGCAAAGAAAGCAATGATCCTCAAGCAGCAGCGCGAGCCGAAGTTCTCGTCGCGCGCTTATAACCGCTGCAAGATCTGCGGCAGGCCGCACGCCTATCTGCGCAACTACGGAGTGTGCCGCATCTGCTTCCGCGAGCTGGCGTATAAGGGCCAGATTCCGGGCGTCCGCAAAGCGAGCTGGTAGCTGAGAAGCGCGGGCATCTTATCCATCAGGCAAACGAAAACGTGTTTGCCGGTAAGGGAGGTTAAACTATGAATACCACCGATCCCGTGGCCGATATGCTGACCCGTATCAGGAACGCCAACGCGGCCCGTCACGACACGGTCGATATCCCGGCCTCCAATCTGAAGAAGGCTATAGCCGAGATTCTGCTGGAGGAAGGGTATATCAAAAACTTCCAGTTCATAGGCGATTCCGGGCAGGGTGTGCTGCGCGTTTCGCTCAAATACGCGTCGGGCAAGGAGAAGGTCATAACCGGCCTGCGGCGCGTTTCAAAGCCCGGCCTGCGCGTATACGCCGGGGCCGACGAGCTGCCCAAGGTACTCAGAGGTCTGGGTATCGCGATCATCTCAACGTCAAGGGGCGTCATGTCCGACCGCAAGGCCCGATCGGCCAACATCGGCGGCGAAGTCCTCGCGTTTGTTTGGTAAGGAGGTATATGTATGTCCCGCATAGGAAAAATGCCCGTTACCATACCGGCCGGCGTTGACGTCAAGATCGGCGATGATAACGTAGTGACCGTTAAGGGCCCCAAGGGCACGCTCACGCAGGCGCTGCACCCGCGCGTCAGCCTGAGGGCGGAGGACGGCGTTTGGTACGCGGAGCGCGCGTCCGACGAAAAAAAGGACAAGGCGCTGCACGGGTTAGTAAGGACGCTGTTCAACAATATGGTGGTCGGGGTCTCGCAGGGCTTTACAAAGGAGCTTGACGTTCTCGGCGTGGGCTACCGCGCCGTCAAGCAGGGCAAGCAGCTTGTGCTGAACGTGGGCTATTCGCATCAGGTGTTCTTTGAGGAAAACGACGACATAAAGCTCGACGTGCCCGCGCCGAACAAGATTATAGTCTCGGGCTGCGACAAGCAGAAGGTAGGCCAGTTCGCCGCCGAGATACGCGAAAAGCGGCCCCCGGAGCCTTATAAGGGCAAGGGCATCCGCTACGCCGGAGAGACCGTGCGCCATAAGGAAGGCAAATCGGGCGCGAAGAAGAAATAGTTAGGGGGTCTGAATCACATGGTATCAAGGCCAAATACAAACGCGCAGCGCAAGCGCCGCCACCGCCGCGTACGCGGCAAAATCAACGGTACGGCCGAGCGTCCGCGCCTCAATGTGTTCCGCAGCCTCAATCACATATACGCCCAGCTTATCGACGATACGGCCGGCAAGACGCTGGTGTCCATGTCGTCGCAGGATAAGGCCGTCAGCGAGTCCGCCGGCAACTGCGCGGCGGCGTCGAAGGTCGGCAAGCTGCTGGCCGAGAAGGCCGTCAAGGCGGGAGTCACCGAGGTCGTGTTCGACAGGGGCGGCTATCTTTACCACGGGCGCGTCAAGGCGCTGGCCGAGGGCGCGCGCGAGGGCGGATTAAAGTTTTAACGTTTTACTCCATAAAGAAGGAATTGGAGGAAGGGAAATTGGTCAAAGCCAAATTGATCGACGCTTCTGCCCTTGATCTGAAGGAAAAGATCGTATCGCTGAACCGCGTTTCCAAGACCGTCAAAGGCGGCCGCATATTCAAGTTCGCGGCGCTGGTGGTAGTGGGCGACGGCGCCGGCACGGTGGGCTTCGGGCTTGGCAAGGCCGGCGAGGTGCCGGACGCCATACGCAAGGGCATAGAGGACGCCAAGAAGAATCTGGTCAAGATAAATATGCTGAACACGACCATACCGCACGAGGTGATCGGCCGGTTCGGCGCCGCGCGCGTGCTGTTAAAGCCCGCGCCCCAAGGAACTGGCGTTATAGCCGGCGGCCCGGTTCGCGCCGTGGTCGAGATGGCCGGGATACGCGACGTGCGCACAAAGTCGCTGCGCTCGCAGAACCCGCAGAATGTCGTGACCGCGACCATGCAGGGGCTGACGTCGCTCAAAAGCGCCGAGGAAGTGGCCCGCGTGCGCGGCAAAAACGTCGCGGACGTATTGTCCCGCTGAATCGCGCGTCCGGGAGGTGTTGCATTGTGATAAAGATAAAGCTGGTCAAGAGTTTGTCGGGCCGGAACAAGAAGCATATCGCCACAGCGCTCAGCCTTGGGCTTAAGAGCATCGGCGACAAGACCGAACAGCCCGACTCGGCGCAGACGCGCGGCAAGCTCGATCAGATCCGATACCTGATCGAAGTCGAAAAGTGAGGAGCGGCAAAGCCGCTCAACTGCGCGAGTTTTGTCTCTAAGGACTAAATATCGCGGCTTGCGGAAAGGATTGTCATTACCATGAAACTGCATGAACTCACACCCGCGCCCGATTCAAACCGCGCCGCGTGGCGTGTCGGACGCGGCATAGGCTCCGGAAGCGGCAAAACATGCGGCAAGGGGCACAAGGGCGCCAAGGCGCGCTCGGGCTACGCCGCCAAACGCGGATTCGAGGGCGGCCAGATGTCGCTTGTGCGCCGCCTGCCTAAGCGCGGCTTCAATAACATTTTTGCCAAGCCCCATACCATAGTCGGCTTGGACGTATTCAACGCTTTTGAGGACGGCGCCGTGATTACCGTTCAGGAGCTGCTGGCCGCCGGCCTGCTGCGCAAATGCGAATACGGCCTCAAGGTGCTGTCAAACGGCGAGCTGAACAGGAAAATCACCATCCGCGCAAACGCCTTTTCAAAGGGCGCGATTCAAAAGATTGAGGCCGCCGGCTCCAAAGCAGAGGTGGTGCAGTCGTGATAGAGACCATCCGCAACGCTTGGCGCATACCCGAGCTGCGAAAGAAGATCGCGTTTACGGTCATGATACTGGTTGTATACCGGTTCGGCTCCGCCATATGGGTGCCGTTTATAAACGCCGAGATGCTCCAGGAGGTCTTTCAGAGTAATTTCGCGGACACGGTGTTCGGCATGTTTGACATGATGTCGGGCGGCGCGTTTTCACAGGCCACCATCTTCGCGATGTCCATCCAGCCTTATATCAACGCCTCGATTATCATGAACCTGCTCACGGTCGGTATCCCGGCGCTGGAGCGCATGGTCAAGGAGGGCGGCGAGGAAGGCCGCAAGAAGATCGCGAGCATAACGCGCTTCGTGACGGTGGGCCTCGGCCTGCTGATGGGCTGGGCGTATACCCAGACGCTGCGGTCATACGGCCTGATAGAGCCGGACTCATGGTTTACCAACATCGTCATAGTCCTGACCTTCACGGCCGGAACGGCGTTTATTATGTGGCTCGGGGAACAGGTGACTGAGTTCGGTATAGGCAACGGCATTTCAATCATACTGTTCGCGTCCATCGTGTCGCGCGGCCCGGCCATGATATCCTCGGCTTACGTCGGTCTGGAGTCGGGCGCCATACAGTGGTGGCAGGTATTAGTCATATTGGCCTTCGGGGTGCTGGTGGTCGCGTTCGTCGTGTTCATCACAAACGCCGAGCGCCGCATACCCGTGTCATACGCCAAGCGCTTGGTGGGCCGCAAGATGTACGGCGGCCAAAGCACGCATCTGCCGCTTAAGGTTAACATGTCGGGCGTTATGCCCATAATCTTCGCGCAGACTTTCGCGTCGCTGCCGTCAACCATAGGCGCGTTCATGCGCCCGGCGGAGGGGTCGTTCTGGTACGGGTTCCTCGACGCCATCAAGCCCGGCTCGTGGATATACTCGGTATCGTTTTTCCTGATGATAATCGCTTTCTCGTATTTCTACTCGTCGATACAGTTCAACCCCATAGAGGTCGCCAACAACCTAAAGCAGAACGGCGGCTTCGTGCCGGGGTTCCGGCCCGGAAGGCCGACGTCGGACTTCATACGCAAGGTTATGAACAAGATAACCCTCTTCGGCGCGCTGTTCCTCGGCGTTATCGCGCTGATGCCCATAATTATGAGCAGCACCATGAATGTCGCCGGTCTGGCTTGGGGCGGCACGTCCGTTCTGATCGTGGTGGGCGTCGCGCTTGAGACCGTCAAGCAGATGGAGTCTCAGATGCTCATGCGCCACTACAAGGGATTTTTGGAATAGCGCCATGAGAATTATTCTGTTGGGCGCCCCCGGGTCGGGGAAGGGCACGCAGGCCGCCGTGCTGGAAGAAAAGCTGTCGGTGCCGGCGATATCCACCGGAAACATGCTGCGCGCGGAGATGAAAAAAGGCAGCGCGACCGGCCTCAAGGCGGAATCCTTCATCAACGACGGCAAGTTAGTTCCCGACGCGGTAATCCTCGAGATGATAGGGCTGCGGCTGTCGCTGCCCGACTGCGCGAACGGCTATATACTCGACGGCTTCCCGCGCAACGCGGTTCAGGCGGGCGCGCTGGAGGACAGCGGCGTGGTTATAGATCTGGTTCTGTTCATGGACATCAAGGACGGGACAATCATCGAGCGCATGTCCGGCCGCCGGGTGTGCCGCGGCTGTGACGCGACCTACCATGTTACCGCCAATCCGCCGCCGCCCGGAGGGATGTGCGGCAAATGCGGCGGCGAGCTGTTCATAAGGCCGGACGACGCGGCCGAAACCGTGTCGGCGCGCCTGAAAACCTACCACGCGGACACAGAGCCGCTTCTCGCCTATTACAAGTCGCGCGGCTTGCTCAGACGCGTCGTGTGCTGCGAACGCGTTGAGGATACCACGGCCAACACGCTGCGCGCCCTTGAGAGCTTCGGCGCGCCGGATGTTCCATGATAGAGGTCAAGTCGGAGCATGAGATAGAGCTGATGCGCGAGGCGGGCCGCATAACCGGTTTGGCGCTTACCGCCGTCGGCGCGGCCATACGTCCGGGCATAGCCACCAAAACGCTCGACGACATCGCGCGCGAGGTTATATCAAAGCACAACGCCTTCCCCTCGTTTCTGGGTTACAACAATTTTCCGGCCGCCATATGCGTGTGCGTCAACGAACAGCTCATTCATGGGGCGCCCGGCAAGCGCGTACTCAGGGAAGGCGATATCGTAAGCGTAGACTGCGGGGCTAAGTTCGAGGGCTTTAACGGCGACAGCTCATGCACATGGCCCGTGGGCCGCGTGAGCGGCGACGCGCTGAGGCTGATAGAGGTTACGCGGCGCTGCTTCTATCTCGCCGCCGAACAGGTCAGGCCCGGCGCGAGGCTGTCCGAGGTGTCGCGCGCCATCCAAACGCACGCCGAGCAAAACGGATACAACGTTGTGCGGAGATGGACGGGACACGGCGTGGGCCGCAATCTCCATGAGGACCCTGAGGTACCGTGCTTCGTATCACCCGGCAGGGGGCCGAAGCTACTTGCCGGCATGACGCTGGCCATAGAGCCAATGGTCTGCGCGGGCGGCGGAGAGGTGAAATACGCTTCCGACCGCTCGACCGTGGTCACATGCGACGGCAAGCTGTGCGCCCATTACGAGCATACGGTATTAGTGACCGAAACCGGCTTCGAGATACTTACCGCGCGCGAGGACGACGAGTCCTGGAGCATATGCCCAACGCGCGGCGCGCGCGAGGCCAAAGGGGGAGTCCCATGACCGCCGGAACCATCGTCAGGAGCGCGGCAGGCCATGACAAAGGCTCGGTATTCATGGTGCTGGCCGTTGAGGAACCATATGTGCTGCTGGCCGACGGGCGCTCGCGCATGATAGAGAAGCCCAAGCGCAAGAAGGCCAAACATGCCGTTAGGGTGGGCTTTGAAGGATCGGCGGTATCGGCGGAACTGACAAATCGGCAGCTGCGGGGCATATTAAGGCGCTTCGCGTCGTCTGCGCAGCCGGGTGAGCGCGGCGGGTATTCGCCGCCACCGAACAAGGAGGGTTAGGGCTTGTCAAGAGAGGACCTGATCGAGCTTGAAGGCGTTGTACTTGAGTCATTGCCCAACGCCACGTTTCAGGTGGATATCGGAAACGGCCACAAGATATTGGCGCATATATCCGGCAAGCTGCGTATGAATTTCATCCGCATACTGCCAGGCGACAAGGTTACTGTGCAGATGTCGCCCTATGACCTTACCAAGGGTCGCATTACCTGGAGGTCGAAATAGATCGGATCCTCCGCTCGGAAAGGATGTATTTCTATGAAAGTCCGCCCGTCTGTGAAGCCCATGTGCGAGAAATGCAAGATCATCAAGCGCAAGGGCCGCGTTATGATTATCTGCGAGAACCCCAAGCATAAGCAGCGGCAAGGCTGAAAAGGGTTCCGCGCGCCCGGTTTCGGGTTGGAATGTTATTTATGTGTCCAAAATAAACAGGAGGTGCTGCTTTAGCATGGCACGAATCGCTGGCGTGGATCTGCCTCGTGAGAAAAGGGTCGAGATCGGTTTGACTTATATCTTTGGCATCGGAAGGACATCGGCGCAGAAGATCTTGGCGGAGACGGGGGTTAACCCCGATACGCGCGTCAAGAATCTCAGCGAGGAAGATGTCTCCAAACTGCGCGACATTATAGACAAAGCCTACCGCGTCGAGGGCGATCTGCGCCGCGACGTGGCGATGGACATCAAGCGCCTGATAGAGATAGGCTCCTACCGCGGGCTTCGGCACCGCAAGGGCCTGCCCGTGCGCGGGCAGCGCAGCAAGACCAACGCGCGCACGCGCAAAGGCCCGAAGCGCACAATCGCCAACAAGAAGAAGTAAGGAGGAAATGAGAAATGGCACCACCCAAAGGACGCCGTGCGGCTACCCGTAAACGCCGCGAGCGCAAAAACATAGAAAAGGGCGCGGCGCATATCCGCTCCTCCTTCAACAATACGATGGTGACCATCACGGACTTGCAGGGCAACGCTCTCTCGTGGGCGTCGTCGGGCGGGCTGGGCTTTAGAGGCTCGCGCAAATCGACGCCTTATGCCGCGCAGATCGCCGCCGAGACGGCCGCCAAGGCCGCTATGGAACACGGTCTTAAAACCGTGGAGGTGTATGTCAAGGGGCCGGGTTCGGGGCGCGAGGCCGCCATAAGGGCGCTTCAGGCCGCCGGGCTGGAGGTCAACATGATTAAGGACGTCACGCCCATACCGCATAACGGCTGCCGTCCGCCAAAACGCCGCCGCGTGTAGTCCAAAAAGGAAGGAATGGGATTATGGCAAGATATACAGACGCCGTTTGCCGCCAATGCCGCCGCGAGGGGCAGAAGCTGTTCTTAAAGGGCGACCGCTGCTATACCGACAAGTGCGGCGTGCAACGGCGTCAGTACGCGCCCGGCCAGCACGGTCAGGGCCGCAAGAAGCCGTCGGAATACGCGATGCAGCTTCGCGAGAAGCAGAAGGCCCGCCGCTTTTACGGAGTATTGGAGAGCCAGTTTGAGAAATACTTTGAAATGGCCAACAAGCAAAAGGGCGTTACCGGTGAAAATCTGCTCAGGCTGCTGGAGACCCGCCTGGACAACGTTGTGTACCGTCTGGGCTACGCCATGTCGCGCCGCGAGGCGCGCCAGATGGTCGGCCACGGTCATTTCACGGTGAACGGCCGCAAGGTGAATATACCGTCCTATCTGGTCAAAGCCGGGGATGTTATCGATATGCGCTCGGCCAGCAAGTCTAAGGAGCGGTTCAGGAACACGCTTGAGGGCAACGCCGCGCGGCCTCTGCCCCGCTGGCTGGAAATCAACCGCGACAGCTTTGAGGCCAAGATAGTGTCGCTGCCCGACCGCGAGGACATCGACCTGCCGGTCGAGGAGCACCTCATCGTGGAGCTGTACTCCAAGTAACGGGCGGCCGGCGCGCCTGCCCGCCGCCGAGGGGGCCTCGCGCCATATACCATCGCCCGCCCCAAAATAAAATAACACCACGAAGGAGGCCGAATTTCGCATGATAGAAATAGAGAAGCCCTATATTCGTTGCGAGGAGACCCCCGAGGATACATCTTACGGTATGTTCGTGGTCGAGCCCCTTGAACGCGGTTACGGCACCACATTGGGCAACTCCCTGCGCCGCGTATTGCTCTCCAGCCTGCCCGGCACGGCGGTCACCGCCGTCAAGATAGTAGGCGTGGAACACGAATTTTCGACCATTCCGGGCATCAAGGAGGATGTCACGGAGATAATCCTTAATATAAAACGGCTGGTCGCGCGCCTGTACGCGCCGGTCTCAAAGACCATATACATCGACGCCACGGGCGAGTGCGACGTCACCGCCGCCGATATCAAGGTTGACGGCGAGGTTGACGTGCTCAATCCCGGCCTGCATATAGCGTCGCTTTCAGCCGACGCGCGCCTTGAGATGGAAATGACGCTCGGTCACGGCCGCGGCTATGTCCCGGCCGACAGAAACAAGCCGCCGCAGTCCGTTATAGGGCTGATACCCGTTGACTCGATCTACTCGCCGGTGGTAAAGGTCAACTACACTGTGGAAAACACGCGCGTCGGCAACATGACCGACTTTGACAAGCTCACGCTTGAGGTATGGACGGACAACACCATCACGGCGCGCGACGCCGTGTCGCAGGCGGCGCGCCTGCTGACCGATCTGCTGGAGCCGTTTGTCAATCTGTCCGAAACGCTGTCCACCCGCGCGACCGTCGTTGAGAAAACCGAATCGCAACGCGACAAGGTGCTGGGCATGACCATAGAGGAGCTTGACCTGTCGGTTCGCTCGTTCAACTGCCTCAAGCGCGCGGGCATCAATACCGTTGAGGATCTGATAAACCGCACGGAAGAGGACATGATGAAGGTGCGCAACTTAGGCCGCAAGAGCCTTGAGGAAGTTATTAACAAGCTGTCGGCCATGAGCTTGAATTTGGCCGATATGGTTGAATAGCCCGCCGGCGCGAACGCCAATATTAAGGAGTGAATCGAGGCAATGCGAAAATTAGGTAAACCCACAGACCAGCGTATGGCCATGCTGCGCAACATGGTGACGGTGCTGTTAGATAAGGGCCGTATGGAGACCACGGTGACGCGCGCTAAGGAAGTCGCGCCGCTCGCCGAGAAAATGATAACGCTGGCCAAGGCCGATACATTAGCACACAAACGTCAGGCGCTGTCGTTTTTGACGCGGGAAACGGTCGTTAAGAAGCTGTTTGACGAGCTGGGCCCCAAATACGCCGAACGCGGCGGCGGCTACACGCGCATCACGCGCTTAGGCCCGCGCCGCGGCGACGCCGCCGAGCTGGCGGTCATAGAACTGGTAGATTAAAAGCCGGCGGGGGGACTTTTGGAAGTCCCCCCGCGCTGTTTCAATATGCGCGGCCGCCCGCCGTGACGCGGGCGGGATTACGTTATAAGCTCGATTATGCGCCCAACGGCGTCCTTGGCCTTGGCGTATTCGCCCAAGGCTATATAGGAGCAGGCGTCGGCCAGCAGAGCGTCCGCCTCGCGGCCGTATGTGTCCACGCGCAGCCGGCCCAGCCCGGCGGACATGAACTCGCAGCCCTCGATCTGCGCGTATACCCTTTGCGCCTGCCTGAGCAGCTCGTCTATGTCGCCGACATTTTTCCGGGCGGCGGTCATGTGCATATCAAAGACGGACGCGTCAGCGCGCTCCGCCGTATCCACGGGAGGATCGCCGCCGTCCGGCGCCGCCGCGGATCCCGTGTATCCCGCGTCCATGCGGTATCTCAGCAAAACGTTTCTTATCAGGGTTCCGACACACGATATAATGTCGCCGTCAAAGTCGGACAGCTTGCGCCCGGCGCCGGCGGACTCCATCAGCAGCACGCCGTCCCTCCCGCAGTCGGACGGCAGCCTGAATATAAACAGGGACTTTTGGTCGTCGGGATGCCGCGCGGCTATAACCTCGTTTCCGCCCGAAGCCGCCAATTTGCGGGCGGCGGCGTAGAAGCCGTGCCCAACGGGTTCGGAGGAATCGTCGCCGTCACGCCGCCAATAAGCGACCGGCACAGGCTCGCCGAAAACCTTGCCGTCCTCGACCACGCTTACCGTGTCAAACGACATCTCGGCGCCTAACCGCGCGGCCAGCGCCTGGAGGACGTCCTGCAAGGCGTAGGGCTCCTGCAGGTCACGCAGCAGGGCGGCGTACAGCTCGTTTTTGCGGCAAGCGTCACGCAAGGCGGAGCCGTGCTTCGCGCGGCGGCTCAGGACGGCGAATAACACAACCGCAGCGGCCAGCGCCGCCAGAACGGCAAACAGCGCGTATATCGATAGGGCCGAGGGTAACGTCAGATTCCTCATAGTTATGACTCCTATTATAAAAGCTGCGCCGCTGACAAATTATTGTATATTTCATTGTACCACGACAGACGCGGTATGCCAACACCTATTTTTCGGGCTATTGACAAGCGAGCCGCGTCGGGGGTATGATTATTTGTATAGATTTGGCCGCGGGGGGTGCGTAACATGCGGCGTGGAGACGATCGCGTATACCTGCGTATCGCGCAGGCGCTGGAGGACGACATTTTGTCGGGTCTTATCAGGGAGCATGAGCTGGTGCCGTCAACCAATCAATACGCCGAATTTTTCAAGATAAATCCCGCGACGGCCGCCAAGGGCGTCGCGATGCTGGCCGGCGAGGGTATGCTGTATAAAAAGCGCGGCGTCGGGCTGTTTGTGGCCGAAGGGGCGCGGGAGCGTATACTGGAAGCGAGGCGCGCGGACTTCCGGGAGCGGTTCATCGTGCCGCTTCTGGAGGAAGCCCACCGCATAGGCGTGTCCAAACGCGACCTTGTGGCCATGGTGGCCGCCGAGCGCGGTTAAATAACGGGAGGGGCAAAATATTTGGGTCTGTTTGACAAAATCTTCGGCACGCACAGCCAACGCGAGCTTAAGCTGATAGAGCCGCTGATCAAACGCATAGAGGCGCTTGAGGACGAATACCGCGCGCTTTCGGACGCCGATCTTAAAGCGAAAACGCCGTGGTTCCGCGAGCGG
>WRLW01000021.1 GCA_009777435.1 Oscillospiraceae bacterium
GGACGCTGTATCAGCAGACGCGCGGCTTTATTTTTGAGCGCTCGGTATACCGGCTTATAGAGGACGGCGGCGTGCTGACCGCGGACAAGGGCGACCAATTATGGGAGGCCGCGAGCGCGCCGTTCCGCGGCGCGTCGCTCGAAACGCCGGAGCAGGCGCGCGCCGCTTGGGCGGGCATACCGCACTTTTACCGCGACTTTTATGTGGTGAACTACGCGTTCAGCGTGGCGGCCGCCGAAACCTTTGCCCAAGCTCTGGAAAACGGGCGCGGCGGGCTTGTGCTTGATTTTCTTAAAGCGGGCGGCTCGCAGCCCGCCTACAGGCTGTTTTGCGCGATGGGTGTTGATTTATTGGAGCAAAGCGCGTATAATGACGTGGTAACCCGGCTGGACGGTCTGTATAACGTCATACAGGGGCTTGAATTCCCCGCGAAGGCGGCCTGAGCCTCCGTTTCAGCCGCGCAGAGAAAGGATGTCATTATCATGCTATTGGAAGCGTTGGAATTAGTAAGGCAAGCCGACCCGGAGATCGGGGAGGCAATGCTTGCGGAGCTGGCGCGTCAGCGCGACGGTCTTGAGCTGATCGCGTCCGAGAATTTCGTCTCCGAGGCCGTCATGGCGGCCATGGGCTCGGTGCTGACCAACAAATACGCGGAAGGGCTGCCCGGCAAAAGATATTACGGCGGCTGCGGCTGTGTGGACGTGGCGGAGGAGCTGGCGCGCAAGCGCGCGTGCGAGCTGTTCGGCGCGGAACACGCAAACGTGCAGCCGCACAGCGGCGCGCAGGCCAACAACGCCGTATATTTCGCCTTTTGCAAGCCGGGCGACTCCGTTCTGGCCATGAACCTGAGCCACGGAGGTCATTTGACGCACGGCAGCCCGGTCAATATATCCGGCTGCTACTATAATATAATCCCATACGGCGTGGACGAGGAGACGGGCTATGTCAACATGGACGACGTGCGGCGGCTGGCGCTTGAGCACAGGCCGCGCATGATACTCGCCGGCTATTCGGCCTATCCGCGCATACTGGATTTCAAGGCTTTTGCCGACATCGCCAAAGAATCCGGCGCTATACTGTTCGTCGATATGGCGCATTTCGCGGGCCTTGTGGCCGCCAAACTGCACCCCAGCCCGGTTCCCTACGCCGACGTTGTGACCGCCACTACCCATAAAACGCTGCGCGGCCCGCGCGGCGGGCTTGTGCTATGCAAGGCCGAACACCAAAAGGCCGTTGACAGAGGGGTGTTCCCCGGTACGCAGGGCGGCCCGCTGATGCACGTCATCGCGGCAAAGGCCGTGGCTTTCGGAGAGGCCATGAAGCCCGAATTCGCCGATTACGGCCGCCGCGTTCTGGACAACGCGCAGGCCCTCAGCAAAGGGCTGACGGCCAAAGGGTTCAAGCTTATCACGGGCGGCACCGACAACCATCTTATGGTGGCCGACCTGCGCCCCTTCGGCGTGACCGGCAAGCGGATGCAGGAGCGCCTTGACGACGTACACCTGACAGTCAGCAGAAGCTCTTTTCCGGGCGACCCTGAGAAGCCGTATTACACAAGCGGCATACGCATAGGCACGCCGGCCGTTACCACGCGCGGCCTCAACACGGACGACATGAATGTTCTGGCCGATTTACTGTATATGGCCGCCGCCGACTTCGACGCCAAAGCCGCGTACATACGCGAGACCGTCGCGGGCATTTGCGGGAAATACCCGCTGTATAACTGACGCCTTTCGCCTATGGCGACGGTCACTCGATACCCCAAGCCGTGTTGATGATCTTCAAATTTTTCTTCATCGCGTAATTCACGGTGTAAAATGTTCCGCCCGCCGGTTTGACCAGATAACAGACACAATACCGGCTTTGATTCACCAAGCTGCGGTTCCGTACGCGCATACAGCCGTTGTGGTATTTATCGGACGCATATACGATCTCATCAGCCTGTTTCAGGATGTGGTCGTATATTTTTTTGTCATACCACCTTTCGGGCTGATCGCGGCAAGGCAATACCATGATCAGCTTAACGGCGGGATTACGCTCTCTCGCTTTAATTACGGCGGAAGCCGCCATGAGGTCAAAACCGGCGCCGCCACCGTTCCTGAAAAACACCACCCCTTGCCTGATAAGGCTGACAATTTCCAATTCGAGACGATTTTGGATTTTTTCAGTCTTATCTTTTGGAAGCTTTCTGTGACCTGTAAAACAGCAGGTTATATTTGTCATAAAATCATCACCGATTATATATTACCTCAAAATAAAATAAATTGCAAATATATAATATGCAAAATGCTATTATACGTTTGTTTAATCCTTGTATGCCGTTGGTTATCCTTATTATTGAGGTGATCGGCGTGAATAGGCATAGTGATAAATTTCATAAGCTGGCACTTAATATTGCCTTTTATCGCAAGAGGAAACGGCTTACACAATTACAGCTTGCCGAAAAGCTGGAAATCAGCAGAACGCATATCAGCAATATAGAGGCGCCTAATTACCCTGTTTCGTTTTCAATGTCGCTGCTTTTTGATATCGCGGATGCCCTTGATGTCGAGCCGGAATCATTGTTTCACTTCAGATGAATCGCGGCAGGCGCGCGCAAGGAGTAATTTGCCCGGGGGCATTTTTGCGAAACACGAAGCGCCACCCCGGCGGGGCGGCGCTCAGTATGTAAACGCAGGTCACATCAGCTTTACGGTATAATACACCGCCAGCACGAACAGGTAGCCCAAAACGCCTATCATAGCCCAGAAGGAAAACGCCGCGCCTATCAGCAGCGCCGCCAGCAGCGCCGCGTTCAAGGCGAGATATGTTACATACATCAGCGGGAAGTTCGCGTTGGCGGGAAGCAGGCGCAAGCCGCCCAGCATCCCCCTGCGCCGTGAAATATAGTATGTCACGCCGAGCGCGCCGATCAGAAGCAGGGTCGCGGCGCCGTATCCTATATACGACAGCATCGATTTGCCCAATAAGCGGCTGAAGCCATAGAGCGTCAGGGCGGCGCAGCCGGTCACGACGGCCTGTACGAAGAAGTCGCGCTGGTAAATATTATAGACCAGATACAAAACGGCGACCGATATCAAAACCACATACAGCAGCGGGAAAACCTCGTATTGGTTGCGGTATATCAGCGCCAGCGCGCCCGCGAACAGCAGCGCGATAGACGTGATATGCAGCAGCCGCCCCACCCAGACGCTGCCCGGCGAACGCTTCCAAAGCACGGCCATATATATCAGGCCGGCCAAGGACGCCGCGGCTATCGTCAGCGCCGCGAACAGGCACCCATATGATACGGTTATCATGTGCCTGCCGTTGTCCGCTATCAAAAGCCGGTTTAACAGCATCAGCAGCAGCAGGGCGGCCAAGCTCAACCCGAATACCAACAGTATCCGGTTGGTCAGCTCTTCCTCCTTTTGCTTGCGTTTCGCGCGCAGTTCGGTTTTCGTCTTTGCCACGCAGCAAACCTCCAGTCGGCGCAACCGCCGCTAAATATCACGCGCCTCGTACAGCACGATCGACAGCGCCGTGACCGGCGCGGTTTCAGATCTCAGGACTCGTTTGCCGAGCGATACCGGGAGCCATCCGGTCTTGGACGCGAAAATAGCCTCAGCGTCGGTAAAGCCGCCTTCCGGGCCGCACATAACGCATACCGGCCCCGGCGGGCTCGCGAGCCGTTCCCTTATGGAATTCCGCGACCTCTCAAAACAGAACAGCTTAAGCGACCGCCGTCTGTCATGCAATAACGCCGCCGCCATATCGCCGGCGTGAAAGACGCCCACCAGCTTGCCGCGCCCGGATTGCTTACACGCCTCGAACGCTATGCGCGACAGGCGCGCGAGCTTGTTTTCGCTATAGTGTGTCACGCAGCGCTCGGATTCAAACATGTATATGGCCGACGCGCCTAATTCCACGGTTTTTTGGACGGCATACTCAAGCCGGTCGCCCTTTGTGTAAGCGAGATAGACGCAGACCTCGCAGGCGGGCTCGTTGGTTTTGTCAAGGCGTCCGAGCAGGGTCAGAACGGCGGCCCCGGCGTCGCAGCGTATCAGCTCCGCTGAATAATCGTTTCCGCCGCCGTCGCAGAGTATAACGCCGTCGCCCGGTTTCAGGCGCAGAACCGAATGAATGTGGCGCGCCTCGGAGCCTGTCAGTTCGACAAGCCCGTCCTTTTGCGAGCCATCCCAGAAGAAACGGCGCACAGTTACACCACCCTACGCTATATTAACAAATATCGCGACAAGTTGCAAGGGCGAATTACAAAGGTCATCCGCCGCGCGGCTTAATCGCCTTTTTTATGGGGGATATGACCGTCAAGGCGGCTATGCCGCCGATAGACGCCGTAATGATCTGCGGGTATGAGAAGGTCAGTGAAATGGCGGCGGCCTGATTGCTGTTCAGCTCGAGGATATAGGGCACGGCGATCAGCACGATACCTGTGTACAGCGCCGCGAACTTAACTATGGCGGCGGCGAAGGGCGCGAGGAAGTAAAAAGCCTTATGCCGCCCGCCAAGCCCGCCCATTATTTTCCAAACAACGACAAGCGACATATTCCCCAAGGCGATAAACGGTATAAGCTGCGCGAACGGCGACCCCAGCCCGGCCAGCCACGCGAATACCGGCGACATGGCCGCGACGGTCAGTCCGGTCGCCAAGCCGCATATCATTACCGAAACGGCCAGCGTCAGGTTTACCAGCGACCCTGTTAAATAATGGCTGCCCATCGGCGCGCTGACGAATTGCAGCGACACCAGAAGCGCCGTAAAAACGGCTGTGCGCGTGATCCATAATATGGGTTTTTTTGTCATAGCGGCGTTCATCCTTTTTTATGTTTTGGGCGGGAGCGCGATATTTGGCTTATGAAACCAATAACACCCGCGGGAATTTTGAATATAATGGTTACAGTAAGCAAAATATCGACTTTGGAGGCGCTTGAAATATGAAAAACCTTGCAGGTATGGCCGAAGGCGAGACGGCGCGGGTGGCCGGGCTGCTGTCCGCGGGGCCGATGCGCAGGAGACTTCTGGATTTGGGGCTTATAAAGGGTACGCGCGTTGAATGTTTGCAGAAAAGCCCGGCGGGCGACCCGGTGGCATACGGCGTACGCGGGGCCGTTATCGCGCTGCGTGAAGAGGACGCGGCAAAGGTGCTGGTAATTTGAATAGCCGGGAGGCCGCGCGCGTGAGCAGGTATTCTAAATTAAAGGAGACGTCCGGCGGGCTTAAAGGCCCGGCGGGGAGCCGCGTCATAGCGCTGGCCGGCAGCCCGAACGTCGGCAAGAGTACGGTTTTCAACGCCCTGACCGGACTGAATCAGCACACGGGCAATTGGCCGGGTAAAACCGTGGCGGCCGCGCGCGGCGTTTGCGGGTATAAGGGCGAGGATTACATATTTGTGGATCTGCCCGGCACATATTCGCTGGCGGCGCGCTCGGCGGAGGAGGAGATCGCGCGCGACTTCCTTATGACCGGCGGCGCTGACGCCGCCGTGGTGGTGTGCGACGCGACCTGTCTTGAGCGCGGCATGAATCTGGCGCTGCAAGTCATGGAGCTTATGCCGAATACAGTAATATGCGTCAACCTGATAGACGAGGCGCGCAAAAAACGGGCGGCTGTGGATATCAAAAGGCTGTCCGACCGTCTGGCGGCGCCTGTCGTGGCGACCGGCGCGAGGAGCGGCGAGGGGCTTGACGCGCTGATGGAGGCCGTGCGCCTCGCTTGTGAAACGCGGGCCGCGCCATACCGGGTACCTTACCCGGAGGCGGTGGAGCGGGCGGTCTCCATACTGGAGCCGGCCGTTTCGGAACGGCTGAAAGGGGCGCTTGACGCGCGGTATGTCTCGCTGCTCATGATGTCGCGCGACGCTTCGATAGACGCCATAGACCGCGGCTTTGGCCTGAACGCGGACGAGGACGCCGCGCGCGCGCTTGAGCGGGCGGCCGCCGTGCTTGACGGCGCGGGCATCGAAAGCCTGAGCGACGCGCTTGCGGACGCGACGGTGCGGGAAGCGGAGGCTGTATGCCGCGACACGGCTTATGGCGAGGCCGACTGCGCGCGCGACCGCAGATTAGACAGGATACTGACCGGACGGCTTACCGGGATACCCGTTATGATGCTTTTATTGTGCGCCGTTCTGTGGCTTACCATTACGGGGGCGAACTATCCGTCGAGACTGCTCGCGGCCGCGCTGTTTTGGCTGCAGGATGGGCTGAGCGGGCTGTTTATGAAGGCGGGCGCTCCGGTATGGCTGCACGATATGCTTGTGACGGGGGTATACCGTGTGCTGGCGTGGGTGGTTTCGGTGATGCTGCCGCCAATGGCTCTGTTTTTCCCGATGTTAACGCTGCTGGAGGATTTCGGGTATTTGCCGCGCGTGGCGTTTATGCTGGATCACGGGCTTAAAAAATGCCGCGCCTGCGGTAAACAGGCGCTGACCATGTGTATGGTATGTCTGAACCTGTATTTGAAGGCCGCCGGGAGCGTGCGGATAAGCGGCTTCAGCGCCTCATAAAGCGGAGGTTTTCAGGAGATAATTGCGAAACAGCAAGTCCTCGTTGCAGATATGGTCGATCCACCAGTTTTTTAGAAAGTTCATAAATTGATAAGGATCCCCGGCCAGCATACTCTTTCTTCCGACCAGAAGCAGCTTTGAGGTCAGCTTGCCGTGCAGCTCCTGATGGGCGGTAAAACCGGGGAAACGGCATTTCTCATGAAAATCCTCTTCGATCTTGAAGTGGATATGAGTATAGTCATGGATCATATCGACTATCGGCGCGAGCATCTCCTTGATATAATAGTTCTGCATCCCGTAATACAGGGAATTTATGGTAGTGACAATGCCTCTGTGCTGCTCGTCGATTATAGGTATGCCCAGATTGTATTCCGGCTTCCAGACTATAAAGACATTGTGTTCCAGCAAAGCGGTATGGATTTCACAGGGATTTCCTTGCATGTTCCGATCCCTCCGAGCTTTCTGTTTATTGCCATAATAATACATGAATCGCGCGCGTTTGTAAAGGGCGTTAGGAAGCCGGATAAATTCGCGCCGGATCGCGGGCGATATCCGGGACGCGCGGCGGACGCGCCTCAACGGAGTGAGGCGCGTCTGGAAAATCCGGGCCTTAATCTTTAAGGGCTAAGGATTTGTCGAACAGCGCCTCGACCTCTTTGCCGGGGCCCTTGCCCGCGAGGGTGACGGCGACGGCGGCAATCAGGCCCGCGATAAAGCCGGGGACGATTTCATACAGTCCCGTACCTGACAGCGCGGGGACGGCTAACCATATCACGTCAGCCACGGCGCCAACCACTATACCGGCCACGGCGCCCGCGAAGGTAAAGCGCTTCCAGAACAGGGACAGCAGTATGACCGGGCCGAACGCGGCGCCGAACACGCCCCAGGCGTTTCCGACCAGATCCATTATGGTGCCGCTGCCGGGGTTGGCGGCGATGACAACCGCGGCTATCGCGATTATGATGACCACAAAGCGCACCGACCAGAACATCTCTTTTTCGCTCGCGTTCTTGCGCAGGACGGGTTTATACACATCGGCCGTGAAAGCGGAGGCCGAGACCAGAAGCTGGGAGTCCGCCGTACTCATGGCGGCGGCCAAGATGGCCGACAGCAGAACGCCGGAGACCACGGCGGGGAATATCATACGCACCATTGATATAAACACAAGCGAGCTGTCCGAGATATTACCCAAGTACAGGCGGCCGGCAATGGCCGTCAGAACGGCGAAAAACAGAATCAGGACATTCCATGTGATGCCGATCCTTGCGCTCTTTTTAACCTCTTTCTGCGAACGGATGGCCATAAAGCGGATGATTATGTGAGGCATACCGAAATAGCCCAAGCCCCAGCCGATGCCGGAGAGTATGTCCGACCAGCTGGCCCAGTCCGATTTGCCGCTGCTCATGAAATTCCAGAAATTATCCGGGAAGCCGAGGGCGCCGCCTATGCCTGAATTGACTAACGCCAGCGCGAAAATGGGCGCGAGCATCAGCGCTCCCAGCATGAGCATCCCTTGGAAGAAATCCGTCCAGCACACGGCCTTGAACCCGCCGAGGAATGTATAAGCGACAATTATTAACGCGGCCGAGTACATCGCGATATTCGCGTCAATGCCCAGCACTGTGTTGAATAATGTTCCGCAGGCCTTGATGCTGGCGGCCGCGTATATGGCATAGGCAAACAGGAAAATCGCGGCGCATATTACCTGCAACGACTTGCTCTTGGAGAGAAAACGGTTGGTGAGGTACTGCGGCAGCGTAATGGAATCATTGGACGCGATAGAAAAGCGGCGCAGGCGCGGCGCCACGAAAATCCAGCTAAGTATATATCCGGCGGCAAGGCCGACGGCGATCCAGGTCTGGCCCATGCCATAAGCGTATATCGAGGCGGGCAGGCCCATGAGAACCCAGGCGCTCATGTCCGAGGCGCCCGCGGAGAGCGCCGATACCCACGGCCCCATCTCCCGGCCGCCTAAAAAATAATCCTTTTCCCCGCCCTTTGAACGGCGGAAGAAAAACACGCCCGTACACAGCATGACCACAAGATAAAGGATAAAAACCACAAGTTCCGTGTAATTCATATCGACCGAACACCCCTTTAAGTATATTTCCTGAATTACTATACACCATGGCTTTGAGGATTACAAGCCTAAAAACGGCGCGGCGGGAAAAATTTGCATTGGCTCCGATTTTATTTATAGGGGTTGAAAAAAATATCATTATATGCTATACTGCATGAGAATAGTTTGGGGCGTTGGGGGCCGATTTTAGGAGGCTTACGGATATGGCGATGGAATCAAATTACAACGAGATACATTTTGACGTGATGCGCGAGATAGGCACGATAGGCTCCGGCAACGCGGTGACGTCGCTGTCGTCGATGCTCTCGCATCCTATCGGCATAACCGTTCCAACCGTAAAAACGCTCGAATTTTCTCAGGTCGTCGATGACATGGGCGGAGAGGAGCAAATGATTGTCGGGCTGCTGCTGACCCTGAGCGGCGACGTCGAGGGCATGATAATGTTTTTGCTTCAAAAGGAGTTCTCGTATTTGATGCTCAACACCCTGCTGGGGAAAAATATCGAGAATTTTGAGCAGATAGACGATATGGGCTACTCGGCGCTCAAGGAAATATCAAGCATCATGGCCGCTTCTTATGTAAACGCTATTTCCGCGATGACCGGCCTGACCATCAAGCTCTCAACGCCGGATATCACGATCGATATGCTCGGGGCCATACTTAGCGTGCCGGCAATATATTACGCCAACATAAGCGATAAGCTAATTTATATTGAGGGTCAGTTCAACAGTCAGGGACAAACCACGCCCTGTCATATCCTCATGATCCCCGACGAGGACTCTCTCAATAAAATAATGATCAAGCTTGGAATTGAAATATGAGCAAAATAATTAAAGTTGGAATCGCTGATTTGAATGTGGCGAAAACGCCTGATATACTGGTCACATACGCGCTTGGCTCATGCGTCGGCATTTGCCTGTATGACGTATCGACCCGTATTTCGGGGCTGTCGCACATAATGCTTCCTATCAGCGAATCGGTCAGAGAAGGGCCGCTCGCGCAGCCGTACCGCTTCGCGGATACGGCCATACCCATCCTTGTAAAGAAAATGGAGCAGTTAGGCTCAAGCCGCTTCAGGATGAAGGCCAAAATCGCCGGAGGCGCGAAGATGTTCGCGGCGACCGGAAACACCTCTATTTCAAATATAGGGCTTCGCAATGTGGTCGCCGTAAAAGCGGCGTTATCTCAGCTAAGGATTCAAATCATTGCGGAGGATACCGGAAAAGACTTCGGACGGACGGTATTCTTCCAGTCCGAGGACGGCAAGCTGATAGTCAAGTCCGCCACAAAGGGCGAATGGGTTCTTTAGAGCGGATACCTTAAAATTACATATTCTCTGAAAGTCCCGGATATCCGGGGCTTTTTTATCTTGGGCCGAGACCGTTGAGACGACGAGGGGCCTTGCGTTCCGGCGGGCGTAATAACCGCCGCTCCCCGCAAATATACTTGGAAGTAAACGGAGGGGTGACAAGCATGGCAAAGGAACGCGAACCAGACGGCGGCAAAATAAATATCATCCACGCTATGGCCGACGGAACGCTCAGAGCCTCCATAGACGGGTATATAATCCCCTATAACGAAACAACGGAGGCGGCCTACCGGCTTTTGGCCAAGTGGGCGGAAGCCAAAGACGGTAAGGACGCGGCGCCGGCCTGAAAAACGCCGCTATGCTCATGGCGCGATAAGCGGAGGTGTGCCGCCTGTGACCGAAAAAATCACGAGAGCCGGCTGTTATGTGCGCGTATCGACCGAGAATCAACTGGAGAACTACAGTGTCGAGGAGCAGGCGGAGCGTTTGAAAGCTTACTGCTCGGCTAAGGGCTGGGAGGTTTATAGAATATATACCGACGGCGGGTTCTCAGGCGGGAATACCGAGCGCCCGGCCCTTAAACAAATGATTATCGACGCGCATAACCGGAAAATCGATATGGTTATAGTGTATAAGTTAGATCGGCTGAGCCGGTCTCAAAAGGACACCCTGACCCTTATAGAGGATGAGTTTTTGAATAACGGCGTGGAATTCGCGTCCATGAGTGAAAACTTTGACACATCCTCTCCGCTCGGACGGGCTATGATAGGTATACTGTCGGTATTTGCCCAGCTTGAAAAAGACCAGATAACGGAACGCTTTACCATGGGCCGTATAGGACGGAGCAAGGCGGGCCGCTATCACGGCGGGCCTACCGCGCCGACCGGCTACGGCTACGCGGACGGCAAGCTGACGGTTGATGAATACAAGGCCATGCAGGT
The DNA here is from genome assembly GCA_009777435.1 of Oscillospiraceae bacterium. GTDB lineage: Bacteria > Bacillota > Clostridia > Oscillospirales > UBA929 > WRMG01. The sequence continues at coordinate 10,836 of WRLW01000021.1, forward strand.
AAGGGAGGTGTTCGACAGGTTTTTGGCGGGATACGGCGTCAATTCCATTCAGCGCCATATGCGCGGCAAATACGGCGGGTGGGCAAGCCATACGCTTGTCCTCAACGTATTGAGGAATACGGTGTATATCGGGAAGGTTAAATTTATGCGGAAAACCTACGACGGTATTCATGAGCCTATAATCGCGGAGAACGTATTCCACAGGGCGCAGGCCCTGCTTAGTTCAAGGGACGCCCAAAAAACACCACCGCAGAAAACGCCCTTCAGGGCGGGCTATTTATTGACAAGCCTTGTGTACTGCGGCAGGTGCGGCGCTAAATATTCCGGGAATCACGGTTATTATAAATGTTATTCCCGCTCTAAATCGGATAAAAAATATATCCTTGACCCAAGCTGTAAAAATAAAAACTGGGAGATAGCCGGCTTCGACGGCATAATAACGGGTGAAATAGCAAAGCTCGGGCACGACCCGAAATATATAGATAGCTTCAAAAAGGAAGAGCCTGATACAAAGGCGCTCAACGGCCGGTTAAAAACCATCGACGCCCAAATATCTAAGCTCATCGGCTTATATCTGACAAACGGTATGCCTGACATTTCATCAAGGCTCGACGCGCTTAACGAGGAAAAAAACGCGCTTCTCAAAACGCTGTCCGCGCCCGCCGATGAGGCCGGGCGGGAATTTGCCGCGCCGTCGGCCGGCGCCGTTTTTCGCAGCGCTCCCATAGAGGAAAAAAGAATGTTTGTAAGCAGCGTTATAAAATCGGTTATTGTGGACGGCGGGCAGGTCATCATAAACTGGCGCATATAGCAAGCTCAGACATACCATATGTATGGGGTTTGGCTGTAACGCCGCGGGGGTGATCGGGTGCCGCATCATAGACTCGCCGCGCGAACGGCTGATAGCTGTGCTGACAAACGCCTTTGTGCCGTGCAACGGGCGGTTTCCGACGCTGATAGCCGTTATATCCATCTTTTTTGCCGGGGTCAATATAAGTCCCGGAGGGTCGCTGTTATCCGCGGCGCTGCTGACGGCCGCCATTGTCTTGGGCGTTGCGTTCACGCTCGGCGTGTCGCGACTGCTGTCGGCGACGCTGCTGAGGGGCAGCCCGTCGTCCTTCACGCTGGAGCTGCCGCCCTACCGCGCGCCAAGGATAGGCAGGGCGCTGACACGCTCGCTGCTCGACCGCACCCTGTTTGTGCTGGGGCGCGCCGTTGTGGTGGCCGCCCCGGCCGGGTTAGTCATATGGGCGCTGGCCAACATAACGGCCGGCGGCGCGAGCCTGCTGTCGCACTGCGCGGGATTTTTGGATCCGTTTGCCAGACTGCTGGGGTTGGACGGCGTTATACTGCTCGCGTTTATATTAGGATTCCCCGCCAACGAGATAGTGCTGCCCATAATTATTATGTCGTATCTGTCCACCGGAAGCATATTGGAGCTGAACAGCCTGCATGAGCTGAAGGAGCTGCTGGCCGCCAACGGCTGGACGCGCGTTACGGCGGTATCGGTCATATTGTTCTGTCTGGCGCACTGGCCGTGTTCGACGACGTGCCTTACCATACGCAAGGAGGCGGGCGCGAGGTGGGCCTTGGCGGCCATGCTGATACCCACCGCCGTTGGGATGGCCGCCTGCTTCCTGTTCGCGGCGGCGGCAAGGGCCTTCGCGGGTGTCTGAGGGATTGCCTTGGCGGGCGGGCCGTGCTATACTGAACTCGCGGCGATTTTATACAGGAAAGGCGGGCGGCTCTTGGACGACAGGCTTTTCAGTCAAACTATCGGGCTGTTCAAGGAATTCAAAGAGGTTGACGCCATCGTTCTCGGCGGGTCGAGGGCTTCCGGCAGGCACGACCCGGACTCGGATTACGACGTATATGTCTATCTAAGCGGCGATTTAAGCGCGGAGACCAGAAGAACCGCCCTGAGCCAAACCTGCGGCTATATGGAAATCAATAATACCTATTGGGAAGCCGAGGACGACTGCGTTCTTAATAACGGCATCCCCTTTGAGGTCATCTACAGGAGCATAGAGGATACCCGCCAAAGCCTGCGGAACACTTTAGAGAAGCATATCGCGTGGTGCGGATACACGACCTGTATCTGCCATAACGTTTTCAGCTCAAAAATTCTGCACGACCCCAAAGGGCTGTACGGCGGCATGGTCGAACGGTTCTCAATGCCGTACCCCGAGCCGCTGAGACAAAATATCATTTCCAAAAACAGGGAGCTTTTGGACGGCAAAATGCCGTCGTACTCAGGCCAGATCCAAAAAGCCGTGAAGCGCGGCGACGCCGTAGGCGTCAATCACCGGCTCGCGGAGTTTTTGTCAAGCTATTTTGACATTTTGTTTGCCCTGAACAGGGTGTTCCATC
>WRLW01000022.1 GCA_009777435.1 Oscillospiraceae bacterium
GTCTGGCAGTGCTGATAATCTATGTTCCCATGCTCATCTTTGCTTTCGCGGGCGGCCTGTATCTGCTGTTCCTGCTCTACAGGCATCTCAATGTGGAATTCGAGTATATCCTGACCAACGGCGAGATGGATATCGACCGCATCACCGGCAAAAGCAGGCGCAAGCGCCTGCTGACGGTCGATTGCCGCGCGCTGGAGGTCTGCGCCCCAATTGAAAGCATCGCCCAGTATGAGAACGCGCAGTATACCAAGCGTCTCGACGTCTCCTCCGGCCAGAATGACGCCCCGCGCCACTTCATGGTGGCGCCGGCAAAGGGCGGCGGGCGTATGCTGGTGATTTTCGAGCCTGACGACCGCATACTGTCGGCTATGCGCACATACAACCGCCGCGTACAGTCCTGACCGGGGGCGCGTCTTGAGGGGCATAGGGATAGATATGCTGGATATCGGGCGCATGGAGCGCCCTATGCGAAGCCCGCGTTTCGTCGAGCGCGTGTTCACCGAGGGCGAACGCCGCTATCTTGAGTCACGAACTAAAAATAAAGGGAGCCGCGCATATATAGAATGCGCGGCCGGTTTGTTTTGCGCCAAGGAAGCCGTGACCAAGGCGCTGGGCGTCGGGCTGCTGAGCGTCCCGCTCCATTCGGTCGAGATCGTTCACGAGCCGGGCGGCAGGCCGGCGGTGCTGCTCCACGCGCCGCTGAGCGGCCGCGTGCATCTTACCATAACGCATACGGCGTCGGTGGCCGCCGCCGCCGCCGTATGGGAATAGCTTGGTTCTAAGAACGGCGCGTCCTCATATATTATAAAAACAAAAACCATATGAATGGAAGAACGCCCATGACAGCAGCCATACATAAAGCGCCGCGCCGCCGCGCAATCCTTTTGGGCATTGCCGCCGCCATGCTTCTGGCCACGGCGTGCGGCGGCGGGACAAATATAACCTCGGATATACAGGCGCGCTACGCCGGTCTGAAGGAGTTTACGGCCACAGTCGATATCGCCGCGGACTACGGCGACCGCGTGAGCCACTATACCGTCGTCTATGAGCAGACCTCGCCGGGCGAAGCCTCCATTTCCATTGAGCGGCCGTCCGAGATAGCCGGTATGACCGCCCATATAAAGGGCGGCGGCTCGGAGCTGCACTACGACGGCCTGATACTTGAAACCGGCCCGCTCGCGGGCACGGCGCTGACGCCCATAGACGCCGTGCCGGCCATGCTGGCGGCGTGGGCGGTAAGCCGCGCGTCCGATTTCAGCTCGACGCAGTACAACGGCGTCAAGTGCTGGCAGCTGACCTTTTTATCCTCGGCCGGCGAAAATACCATAGAGCAAACGGCCTGGTTCAGCGCCGATACGCTAAAGCCGATACGCGCCGAAACGTCGGCAGACGGCCGGCTTGTCATAGCGTGTGATTTCACGTCGGCCGAGTGGTAGACATAACATTTTGCTTGCCGGCCTGAAAATTTTAAGAAAATATAATAAATTTCATATTTTGGTATTGCTTACTCAAACAATATGTGTTATTATGTCTGTGCTATGTTACGATAGGCCGTATATGTTTGGATGACAGCCGCGTTTTCATGACTAAAAAAAGCCTTTTGGGGGAAAATAGAAGTGCCGGTTCGCGCGCCGCGCGGCCGGACACATCGCCCCGGAGGTGAGCCGTTTCGTGGACGTGAGCATCAATCCCATCACGGATCTGTCGCGCGTACCGAGAGCAGCGGTTTCCCCGCCCGTTATGCGCGGAGATATCTACTACGCCGACCTAAGCCCGGTCATAGGCAGCGAGCAAGGCGGCGTCCGTCCCGTGTTGATCATTCAAAACAACGTTGGCAACAAGCACAGCCCGACAGTCATAGCGGCGGCCATTACATCGCAGATCAACAAGGCGCGTCTACCCACCCATATCGAACTGAACGCGCGCACTTACGGCCTGTCACGGGACTCGGTGGTGCTGCTTGAGCAGGTTCGGACATTGGACAAACGGCGCCTGAAGGAGCGCATGGGCAGCCTCGACCAGTCTCTTATGAGACAAGTCGATTCCGCCATATCGGTTAGCTTCGGGCTGGGCTGAGGGCATACGCCGCGCCGCCCCCGCGTCTGTTCGGCTGTAATAACGGCCCGGACGGCGCATACATATAGATATTGGAGGTTTCGGGATGGCACAGAAGAAATGGGTCGTCGGAGTGGCGGCTTTTTTAACCGTGACATTGATGATAAGCGGGTTTATGGCCCTCGCCTCGGAAATAGGCTCAAAGGACGACCCGATACCGTCTATGAGCTACATATCGACTGAGTTCACGCCCGTTATTTTAGAAAAGATCAACGCCGCGGTCAGCGCGAAGGCTCAGGACTACGCCGGCGAGTTGGACGCTAAGTACAACCGGCTGGCCAACGAGCTGGAATCAAAGATCAACGCTATAACCGCCGGCTCAGGCTCCGGGGGAGCGCTGCTGGCGGACGACCAGGAGCTGATCGACGCCATCGCGGCAAGGGTGCTGGCCCAGATGCCCGTCACGGGCAGCAGCGGCGGCGGCGAGGGCGGCGGCGGCTATGTGCGCGTTGACCTCAGCAACGGGCAGACGGTCTCGCTGGGGCTTGGCTCGACTGTGTTCCTGCGCGGCGGCAGCGCGACGTGCGTAACCTCGTCAAACGTCGGGCTGATAAACCTGACCGCCGGCACGGTCATAGACAACGGCCAGAACCTTGAGATGAATAACCAATACGCCTGCACCATCGACGGGCGCGGGTTTAAGGCTACGTCGGCCAACACCATCGCTTTCATTATGGGTACTTACACTATAACAACGTAAAATCTGTCCGTCTGCCATTCACCGGCGGGAATGGCGGGCCGTTGGTATATCCTCCGCCGGAGAAATGGCGGCTTAATATGGCTATGTATGGCATATCCGACTCAAGTCAGTTGTCGTCGCTGTTTGGGACGGGAGAGTCAAGCTTCAGGGCTTCCGAAGCCGTAAAAGCGCCCAACGTGAGTACGGGGACTTTCCTATACGGCGTCAATACCGCGAAGCCATCCTCTCAGGATCAAACGCTTTTGGCGCTAAAGACGGGCGCCTCCGACCTGAAAAGCGCGCTTAACGCTTTGACCGACAGCACGAGAGACTCGGTTTTCTCGAAGATGAGCGCGGAAAGCTCCGACCAAAGCGTAGCCTCGGCGGAAATGCGTCCCGGCCGCGCCAGAACGCGCGACGTGGAGCTGTCCGTGACACAGCTTGCGGCCGGTCAGACCTCGGAAACCAATGTGATGCGCGCCGGCGAGCTGAACTTTGAGGAGGGCGTACACAGAATCGCCTTAACGGGCGCGGACGGCGGCGGTTCACGGGCGGCGGCCCGCGAAATAGAGATCACCGTCGAGCCGGACGACACCAATGAAAGCGTTTTGCGCAAGTTCGCCGACGCCGTAAACGCCCGGCGCATGGGAGTACAGGCTGAGGTGACTTTCGGCGAGGGCACCGTGTCGATGTCGGTGAATTCCGTGTCCACGGGTCAGAGAAGCGCTTTTGAGCTGTCCGACGCCGAGGGTTCGTTTGTGGCCGTGACCGGCATGTCGGTTTCGTCACAGGCCCAAAACGCCGAATATACGGTAGACGGCGCCGCGCGCTCCTCACAGACCAACAGCGTAACAATTGGCGGCAAGGCCGACGTCGCCCTCAAGGGCGCCGGGAGCGCAAAGCTCACCTTCGGCCGCGACATGAGCGCCGTCTCCGACGCCGTAACAGGCTTCGTTTCGGCCTATAACGAGCTTACCGCGTCCAACGAGAAAATGAGCGCCCAGATGGCCTATTCCGCGGCGTCCTACGCCGACGCGCTGAGCGCGGCGGGCTTTCAGTTCGATAACGGCAATATATCCATTACCGACGAGGCTCTTGAAAAATCGCTGTCAAGCGGCGCTATGCGCTCACTGTTCAGCGGCGGCGAAAACTACGGCTACTCCGCGAGGCTGTCGCAGCTTTCACAGGTGGCCGAACGCGCGCCGCAGTTGTTCTCGGCGCAGACCGATACATACAGCTTCTATAACGCCGAGCGTCTGAACACTCAGCAAAGTCAGGTTTCGTTTATGCTGGGCCTGTTCTATAATACGTTTATATGAACATGACCCCGCGCGCGGAGGCCCCCCAAACGGGGGGCCTCCGGTTTATCCGGTTATGAGCCGGAGACGAATTTAGTTTTCACCTGATTTATCTCGGCGGCGGGGGCCTGCTTGACGGCGTACCAGCCGCGGCAGTTAGCTTCGTTGAACAGCTCGGCCTGTATGCCATGCTCGTCTTTAAGGATATTGAGGAAGTCGCTGCGAAGGCCCTCGCAGACACATTCGCCCGCGAATGTGTTATAGGCCGAGGAGATCATCTTCTGGCTCGCTATAAAGTCGTTTAGGGTTTCTTTATCGCCAAACGCCTGTGTATTCATCGGCTCCATTCCTTTCGTTTGATTATTGCAAATGGGTCATCAGCGTGTTGTAGTGCTGCTGGTGGCGGCCCGCTATCGCGCTGAGCTTGTTTTTGATTATAGGGTCTGTGCATTGGCCGGACATAGCGGTGTATTTTTTTATCAGCACCTGCTCTACGCCCAACTGATCCTCTAAAGCTGTGAGTTCCTTTGTTGTGAGGTTAGCCATGTTCGCGTCCCCCTTTCAATGGATTGCACGGTTAGTTTTGCCCGTGTATGTGTTTTTTATTTATTTGAAAATGATGGCAAATAAAAATCCCCCGCGAGCCAAGCTCGCGGGGGATATAAAGCGTGAATTACGCGCGTGATTTCTTGGTGGCCCAGACGGCCGCGCCGGCCGCGATAAGGAACATGACGGCCGCGAGCGCTATCAGGCTCTCGTCGCCGGTCTTGGGGTTGGCGGGAGGCTCGGGAGTAACCTCGGGGACTACTTCAGGAATGACTTCGGGAGTAACCTCGGGTTCCGGCTCAGGCTCGGGTTCGGGTTCCGGCTCGGGTTCGGGCAGAATGACTTCATCAAGAAGCTCGCCCCAGCTAACAAGCACTTCGCCGTCGGCGTCCTCAACAACGATGCCGTTGATAATGAAATCGTCGGAGCCGCCCTGTCCGCGGATGGCGATGTTGCCGATCAGGCCGTCCTCTTCCTCGTCGCCGTCCAAGGTAAACTCTACGGCATATGTTATGGTATCGCCGGCTTTAATGGTGTTTTGGAAATAGGCCGGGATCACGGTGGCCAATTCACCGGCTTCCTTCGCATGATCGTTCACGATGGCGGCGTCGCCGGAGGTATAGCTGCCGTTATCGTTATCCTTGACCCAGCGGACGCGGAAACCGGCGGCGCCCGTCGATGTGACGCTGAAGCGCAGGGTATAGGTCGCGCCTTCTTCCGGTGTGAAAGCAACTTCGCTTTCGTTGCTGTCGCTCATCGAGAAAGGCCACACGGACGCGTCGTCGCCAAGCACGATATTGGCGAAAGAGTTACCGTCGTCGCTTTGCACCCAGACATTAACGCCGCCCTCGGAAATGATGGCGAACGCCGCGGGAATGAGCGCGAAGGTCAGAGTCAGCGCCAAGAGAAGAGCCAGAGACCGCTTTAACATAATAGTTTTCCTCCTCAGAATTCCTTTTTACGCTCATAACGGCTCGCGCTTTTGGGGTTTATGTACGCCGTTTTCCGGCCAATACCCGCGCCGCCGCGGCTAAGCGTGTCAATATGTCTGGATATTACCACGCGCGGCAAATAAAGTCAAGCAATTTTTGGATATTTGCCCGCAATATCACGCGGGCTAAAAAATGTCGCGATGAATATTGCAAAAAGTTACTGCCTATGGTATGATTATCCCGATTTAAGACGCCGCCGCGCAAAACGGGGAACGGCGCCGGACATGCGGCGCAAAAAAGCATTTTAAGAATTCATAAAAGCGGCGGAGGGCGTGTTCGCGCCCGCGGCCGCGCGCGTCCCGAAAATAAATAACGTGTTGAGTATGGAGTTTGGCAATGAAAACAATTTTTTTGGTGGACGACAGCAACATAAGCTTAGCCAAAGGCGAGGAAGCGCTCGAGGATCATTACAGGGTCATGACCCTTCCTTCCGCCGCAAAGATGTTCGGGATGCTTGCGAAGGTAAGGCCCGACCTTATACTGCTTGATATCGAAATGCCCGCTATGAACGGCTTCGAGGCCCTAAAGCTTCTCAAGGCCGACGACGCATACGCGGGTATACCCGTCATCTTTGTGACCGGCCGCAATGACACCGACGCCGAAACGCTCGGCTTTGAGCTTGGCGCGGTGGATTTTGTGACCAAGCCCTTCTCGCCTCCCGTGCTGCTCAACCGCATCAAGTCGCATCTGGGCATCGACGAGCTTGTGCGCGAGCGGACGGCTCAGTTAGAGCGCCTGAAAAACGGGATTGTGTCCGTTTTAGCCGACATGGTTGAGAGCCGCGACATGGTGACCGGCGGGCACATAGAGCGCACGACGATGTATATAAAGATACTTATGCTCGAAATGCTCGCGCGCGGGCTGCATATAGACGACATGGGGGACTGGGACTTGGATATGGTCGCCTCGTCGGCGCGCCTGCACGACGTCGGCAAAATCTCGGTTTCGGATGTGATTCTGAACAAGCCCGGAAAGCTGACGGCTGAGGAATTCGACGCCATCAAGCCACATACCGTCGAAGGCGAGCGCATCATAGGCAGGATAGCCGCCCAGGCGGGCGACGAATCGTTTTTGCGCCACGCGAAGCTTTTCGCGGGCTATCACCACGAGCGCTGGGACGGCACGGGCTATCCCTATGGCCTGAAAGGCGCCGATATCCCGCTGCACGGGCGCATTATGGCCATCGCCGACGTATACGACGCGCTCGTTTCCGAGCGCCCCTATAAAAAGCCCTTTCCGGGCGACGAGGCCGCCCGTATCATCATGGCCGGCTCGGGAAGCCATTTCGACCCTGATATCGCGGATGTTTTTTACAGCGTAAGAGTCCGGTTCAAGGCCGTGTAGGAGGCTTTTATGATAGCTGAATTTCTGCGTAAAGCCCGGTCGGTGCGCCAGCCGTATGTGCAGGTGCTGTTTGTGCTGCTCGCGTTTGGGCTTATGGTGTTTTCGAGCTATACCTATATGCGCGGCATCGAGGGCAGGAATTTAACGCGCAACGCCATTAACGCGCTGGCCAACGCCCAGACCAATATCGAGACCTCGATGCAGGAGCCGGAAACGGCGCTGGGCATAATCTCCGAGGACATACGCGTCATGATTATAAACGGCGCGGGCTTGGACGAAGTGGCGAAATACATAGACGACATGACCGAGTTCATGAACGCAAGCGACCGGTTCATGACGCATTTTACCGGCGCGTACGGCTTTTTTGACGTGTTTGGCGAGGCTTTCCACGCCGGAATCGACTGGACGCCGCCTGACGACTATATTCCTCAGGAGCGCCCCTGGTTCGAGGCGGCCGTCGGCGCCGGCGGCGGCGTCGGGGTCACGGATCCGTATATGGACGTGGCGCTGCATGTCACCTCCATTACATACGCGCGCGAAATCTATGACAACGACGGCATAAGGCTGGGTATAGTCTGTCTTGACATCAAGCTTGACAGAATAATAGGCTATGCCGTCAACTCACAGATTACCGAAAGCAGCTACGGGATACTCGCGACCGGCGGCCTTGAGCTGATAGCCCACCCGATCCCGGTATATATTGGCATGAGCGTGTATAACCTTAACGACGGCGCGCAAATCGCCGACGACATGCTGAATGGCAGAGGGATTCTTACCGAGCGCGAGGTGACTTCCCACAACGGCGAGAAGTCCGCCATGTTCTATAAGAGGCTCTCAAACGGCTGGTATTTGGGCCTGATCGTGCCCTATGACAGCTACTATCAAAACACCGAGGGCATGGCTTGGGTTCTCACCGCCATAGGGCTGGTGCTGGCCGCGGCCCTGAGCGCCGTGTTGCTGAGCATCGCTTCGGCAAGGAGCAAATCCGACGAGGAGAACAGGCAGAAAAGTAATTTCATGGCGACCATAAGCCACGAAATCCGCACGCCGCTCAACTCGATTCTGGGCATCGCGGAGATACAGCTTATGGACGACACGCTTGCGACGGGCGTGAGCGAATCGTTCCACGGCATATATAATTCGGGGTATACCCTGCTGAGGATTATCAACGACATACTGGATCTGTCTAAAATCGAGGCCGGTAAAATGGAAATCAGGCCCGCCGATTACGAGGTCGCGAGCCTGATAAACGATACCGCGCAGTTAAACGTCATGCAGAAGGGCAGCAAGCCCGTCGAGTTCAAGTTAGACATCAAAGACTACATACCGTCGGTGCTGTACGGCGATGAGCTGCGCATCAAGCAGATAATGAACAACCTGCTCTCAAACGCTTTTAAGTATACCGAAAAGGGCGAGGTCACGCTCACCATGGACGTCCGCATGGGAGAACATTCCAACATCACGCTTATTATCCGCGTGAGCGACACGGGGCCGGGTATGACGGACTTGCAGGTAAGCCAGCTTTATGACAGCTATTCCCGGTTTTACACGGAGTCTACACGCACCATTCAGGGCACGGGGCTTGGCATGAGCATCACGCAGAATTTAGTGCGTATGATGGAAGGCGAAATTTTTGTTGAGAGCAAGCTGGGCAAAGGCTCGACGTTTACCGTCCGCATACCGCAGAAGAGCGTCGGGGCCGGCCCGCTGGGCAAGGAGCTGACCGAAAACCTGCAGCAGTTCCGCGTGGGCCGGTCGTCACAGGCCAAAAACGCGCATATAGTGCGCGAACCTATGCCCTATGGAAGCGTCTTGATTGTGGACGACGTGGAGACGAATCTATATGTGGCCAAGGGTCTTATGATGCCTTACGGGCTGAGCATCGACACCGCCCTGAGCGGCTTTGAGGCCATAGATAAAATCAAGGCGGGCTATGTATACGATATCGTGTTTATGGATCACATGATGCCCAAGATGGACGGCATCGAAACCACCAAAAGGATGCGCGCGCTGGGATACGCGCAGCCCATAGTCGCGCTGACGGCCAACGCCGTTACCGGACAGGCCGAAATGTTCTTGGCGAGCGGATTTGACGATTTTGTATCCAAGCCCATAGACATAAGGCATTTGAACCTGACGCTGAACAAGCTGATACGCGATAAGCAGCTGCCTGAGACCATTGAGGAGGCGCGCCGGAAAAAGGCGGAGGAGACCATGCCCGATAAGGGGCCTCATTCGACGGTAGATACCGAGCTGGCGCGTATATTCGCGCGCGACGCCCAAAAAGCCGCCGACGTGCTGGAGGCGGTGTATGAGAAAAACGGCGACTACAGCGAGGAGGACATACAGGCGTATACCATCAATGTCCACGCGATGAAGAGCGCGCTCGCCAGCATAGGACAGCCGGAGCTTTCGGCCTCCGCGCTCAGCCTGGAAAACGCGGTTCGCAGGAAAAATACCGCCGTTATAGCCTATGAGACCCCCTCGTTCCTCAGCAAGCTGCGCGCCGTGGCGGAGCAGGTCATGCCCAAGGAGGAGAACGAGGCCGCGGAAGAAGATACGGGTTACTTACGCGAACGGCTTCTCGTAATTCAGGAGGCTTGCTCGGCGTATGACAAAAAGGCCGCCAAAAACGCGTTAGCCGACCTGAAGCAGAAAACATGGTCGCGCGAGACCAATGATTTGCTTAACGGCATCTCCGAGCATCTGCTGCACAGCGACTTCGACGAGGCCGCGGACACCGCGGAGCAGGCCGCGCGGAAGCTATCGGTTGATCAGTAGGCCACAATATCCGTATCTTCGGACGCGCCGGTAACGAAGATTACGGCGCGGTTGGGCAGACAGGCCGCCGTCTGGCCGGGATATTTAAGGTAGCCGCTTCGGACGCATACCTTGTCCGGGCAGTCCGAGCCGATAAATGCAATCGCGCCGCCGCGCACGGCGAAACGGACGTTTGGGTTCTGCTCAAGAGAGAATTCGGCGTCTTGATTTAAGTCCGCCGTTTGAACGACGCGGCCGCCCACCGATATCCGGGCCTTTTCCGCGCCGCCGCCAAACAGCCTGAAAAAAGCGTATGCCGCGAGCGCGAATACCAGCAGCGCGGCAAATACGCGTATATCCCGTTTTGTGATAAGCGCGCGGTCTGTCATAAAAGAAACGCTCCCATCATTAGGGTGAACCGTCCGATGCCGAGTAGTCACTCAGCGTTTTGGAAATAGCCGCGTAGCCGTCCGTGGCCCGCCACGCGCCGTCCGTATCTATCCAAAGCGCCTCCGCGCCGCGCCGCGCCGCCAGAGCGGCGCCTTCTTCATATGGCAGTATAAACAGCGCCGTGGACAGCAGATCGGCCATGCCGGCGTCTCTGTGGATCACCGCAACCTGCTTGTAGAGGTTTGCCGGCATGAGGGCGCCGGGGTCGATTATGTGGTGGTAGGCTTGGCCGTCCACCACATAAAAGCGCTGGTATCCGCCGCTGCACGATACGGTTGTGTCGCTGCAGTACACGGTATCGGCCTGCTCGCGCGTATTGTCCGCGCTTGGCTCAGGCTCCTGTATTCCAACGCCCCAGCGGTTGCGCCCGTCCATCGGCTTGCCTGCCGCCGTGACATTGCCGCCAGCGCTCAAAAGGCCCGAAATCATCCCGGCGTCGGAAGCGGCCCTGATCGCCAGACCCGCCGCGTATGACTTGGCCACCGCGCCGACGTCCAGCGACATGCCCGGCTTGCGCAGGAACACCGTACCGCCAGCCTCGTCAATGATCAAATCGTTTATATCCGTATTCCGTGAGGCTTCGAGCAGCGCGCCCATAGGCGGCAGGGCAAGGCCCTCCTCGCGGTATTCATGCCAAATACGCAGCACCGGCCCCATTGCCACGTTGACCGCGCCGCCGGACAGGTCATACCCCTCCCGCGCGAACAGCAGCAGGTCTATTATGTCGCGGTCAACCTCGACGGGGGCCGCTCCGGCGTTTTGGTTCACTGTGTACAGGTTGTTCACGCCCTCATAGGCGTTGTATATGTCATAGAGCCTGTGCAGCTCTTCCATGCGATTATAGATGATTTCCGCGTATAGCCCGAACTCGTCCGCGCTTTGGGCGTAGGCTATGATGACGGTCGCCGTGTCGAACAGCCCGGTGAATTCAGTTTGAAACCTCTTATAGCGCGCGGTTTCGCAGCCGCCCGCGCAAAGTACGGCTATGATGAGCAGAAAAGAAACGGCCCGCCTATTCAGCACAAGCGTTCCCCCTATTAAAAGCGAAGTGCGCCGGCCCCCTGATGCTTGCCCGCAATGCCTATAATATACGCGCGCCGGCCTGTTGTCAATCCGGCCTGGGCCGGCGGGCAAGGCAAACGCATGAATGTCTATATTGCGGCAGCCCCGCAGGGACGCACACTGTGCGTCCGTGGTTCATTTTACCACAACGCGGGGGAACCAGCGGGGGAACGCGGACGCACGCTGTGCGTCCCTACGGCGGCACATCGGAAATTGTGCAAAATGCACGTTCATGCGTCCGGCCTGAGCCGGCGGGAAAATAATGTTGTATATGAAATCCTTTTGTGTTATAATTCTGAAAAATCGGAGGAGATTTATTATGACTATAGGCGTACCGAAGGAGATAAAACAGCAGGAAAACAGAGTGGCGGTCACGCCGGCGGGCGTCATGAGCTTTGTCGCGGCGGGGCACACGGTGCTGGTCGAGAAAAACGCCGGGGCGGGCAGCGGCTTTGCCGACCATGAATACGCCGACGCCGGCGCGCGCGTGATGCCCGGGCCGGAGGCGGTATACGCGGCCGCCGATATGATATATAAGGTCAAGGAGCCGCTTGAGCCGGAATACAAGCTTTTGCGCGAGGGACAGATACTGTTCGCTTATCTGCATCTTGCGCCCGACCCCCAGCAGCTTGAAGCGCTGCTGAGCGCGAAATCGGTGGCCGTCGCCTACGAGACGGTGCAGCTTGACAACGGCTCTCTGCCGCTGCTGCAGCCCATGAGCGAGATAGCGGGGCGCATGTCGGTGCAGGTGGGCGCGTATCTTCTGCAGAAGGTCAACAGCGGGAGCGGCATACTGCTGGGCGGCGTTCCGGGCGTCGCTCCGGGGCACGTCGTGATTATAGGCGGCGGCGCCGTGGGCATAAACGCCGCGAGGATGGCCGTCGGGCTGGGCGCGCGAGT
>WRLW01000023.1 GCA_009777435.1 Oscillospiraceae bacterium
CAGGCGCGCCTCCAGCTCTTCCAGATGGCGGCGCGCGCGCACCGGCTCGCCCGCCGAACGCGGAAGCTTGCCGTGATGCCCCGCCCTGAGCCGCGCGCTGCCATACAGCCGGTTCAGAAACCCGTCGAGCAGCGGGGCGAAATGCGCGTAGCAATTGGAACACCCCATGCGCCCGGAGCCCTTTATCTGCGCGGGCGTGCGCCCGCAGACCGGACAGCGGGCGCCGTCCGGCGCTTTGGCGCGCGGGGCCGCCGCGCCGGTACTCTCGGGAAAATGAAGCCCCGAAAACGGCCATGAGCTGCCCGGAACATCCAGCGCGACCTCGCACGCGCAAGCGGCGCAAAGGCCAAGCTCCCGCCGGTCGCCGCCGATTTCAATGCTGTAGTGGAAATTTGCCTCCTTGCCGCCGCACTTCTCACATTTCAACATAACCACCCCTTAAACTATCGTCTGCAAAAGGCACCGCTTCAAAATGGACGCGCGCGCCTCATCGCGGCAGCCGGAGGGCACGGGCCGCAAGGCGTTGTTATCCACGGCGGCGGCCATCACCGCGCATATCTCATCCGGCAGAACGGAGCTCAGATTTTGCAAAAGCGCCGCCGCCGTGAGCGCGTCAACGCGTGAACCCAAAGCGTTGATGGTGTGCATGACAAGCGCGTCGCGCCCGGACAGGACGCGCGAGATGCGGATATACCCGCCGCCGCCGCGCCGGCTTACCACAAGATAACCATGCTCAGGCGTAAAGCGCGTCGAGATCACATAATTTATCTGGCTCGGCGCGCAGCTGAACTGCTGCGCGATATCGACGCGCTGAAGCTCAAGAATACCTTCCGAATCCTCCAAAGCGCCGCGTATGTATTGCGCTATTATATCGGACAGACCCATGACGCGCTCCTTTCGCCGGCCGCCGCCCTGACGGTATTAAAGGGATCTAAGCCGGCCTGACCATCTCTGACCATATAATAGCACAGGCGTTATCGCGTGTCAACATTAAATTTGACTATTTTTGACCATTGCCCGTTGTTACTGCGTGTCCCCCCGAATTTTTATCCGTCCGCTTGGCGGCGGAGCTGAAGCGGTCGGGGTGAGGGGTGGTGCCGCGCATATCGGAAAGCGCGGCGTTAAATTCGGAGGCGGCCTCCATATCCGTCTGAGCCCGGCGTTTTGGGGAAGCGTTCATGACGCGGCGCAACCTTTCATTTTTGGTTTTCAAATCATTATCCCACGCCTTAGCCCGAAATATTCATGCCGAAACAGCTTGCATTTGACGCTGATATCCGATATAATGCAGAGCATGATAGCGGGAAAGGCGGCGTTGTTATGAATCAGGATTTCGGCAGTGATTTTATTACCCTGACCGACGATGACGGGCAGGAATATGAGCTTGAGCAGCTTGACGTTCTTGAACACGAGGGCGTGACTTATATGGCTTTCATACCCGCGGACGCGGATATGGACAGCGAGGAGATTGACTTTATAATACTCAAGGCGTCCGAGGAGGACGGCGAGGAAATTTTGGTAACGCTGGACTCCGACGAGGAGATGGAAAGGATATACGAGCTGTTCATGGCGCACATGGACGAGCTTGACGGCGAGGACTGCGACCATTGCCCCGGCTGCCGTTAACGCGCCGGTGATGATATATTGATAATGGAGGGTTCGGCTTATGAAATTCAGCAGAATACTCGCCGTTGTGATTACGGTCGCGATTGCCGCGCAAGTCGCGTCAACCAACGTCCTCGCGTATGTTCCGACACCGGCGCGTACAACGGTGTCGGTTCAGTTTGTTATCTCGGACTTATATAAGATAATCGGCGCGCGCGTCCCGGCCGGGCATACCGTCGCCGACGTGAGGGACTCGTCCGGCGCGCGTCCCGCTAAGGAATACGCCGCGGCGGTTTCATACGCCCGGAGCCAGGGCTGGCTGCCGGACGTGATTCCGTCCTTCACATCCGTCGCCACTGTGGAGTTTGCCCTTAAGGTCAGCATGGCAATCATGGGCTACAGAAACATACACACAAAACAGCCCGCCGAGCTCAACGCCGCCCGCGGCGCGCTGTTCGCCGCAATCGCCAAGGAGGGCTTAGACGGGGCGGCCCTTTCCCAAAGCCTTACGCCCGCCTCCTACGACAGCATAATCGGGGCCTATGAGCGGCAGCGGATTCCCATAATAATGGGCTCGCAGGCATACGGGGCGTATGGCGGCAAGGAACTGAGCAAGGCGGTATTCTTGTTTGACATGATAATCGGCTCACGGGAGATAAACGATGGCTATAAGGCTTATAAGGCCAACGCCTGTTTGGGTCTTGGGCAAATTTACTCGATGGTTGATTATATGATGTACGAAAAGTCCTATGAGCTTTTCCAGCAATGTATAAGGCTGAACCCGTCGGGTTCTTTTGGCGCGCGGGCAGAGAGCGATATGGACGCTCTGCCCGACTTCGCGCTCAGCAGGACATATAAAACCCAGGACGCCGTTACTTATCAGGATTTCGTGGCCATGACGCAGCACTATATGTTCTACCAAAGGCAGACGGGCGACACGCTCTCGACCGATACCGCCGACGCGAAGGGCAATCAGCCGGCCGCCTATGCGGCGGCGGCCGTACACTTGGCCGGGCCGGGCAGCTCGCGCGAGTATTACATAACCAAGCCCACGTCCTGGAACGACCCCGTGCCGCGCTGGTGGGCGGCGGAGTATATATGCAAGATGCGCGGCTCTTATAACTTCTCCCTTGTAAACATATACCCCTATGAGGACACCTACGATTATCCGGCGGACACGCGCATGTACCTGTCCCGCGCCATAGAGCTGGGGTGGCTTTATGAGAAATCGGCTAACGAGGCGGATCCCCGAGGTACAATAAAGCGCGGCGAGGTATATGAGCTTACGCGCAGGATGTACAATCCGGCCGCGCCTGAGTTCGAGGCGCGCCCGAACGGTCTCGCGCCGAAGGTACACGCCTATTACACGGCGGTGCTGGGAGCGGACAACGACTTGGGTGTATTCGCGCGGTCTAAGGCCGACATGGTTACGTTTTTGTTCACCTGGTTTGAAAAACCGAGCGGTAGCCGGTTGTCTAAGGAGGGCACGCAGGTATTGGCGTCCTTATTCACGGAGGATACGGAGTATACGCGTTTCAGGCTCGACGCCATCAAGGCGGCGGCGCAGGCGGACTGTGAAACCTACTATGCCTTTTCTATAAATAACGCCGCCGCCGGCTTCAAGGATTCATGGGATTACCTTATCTCTCTTATAAAAGACGATTCAAAGCTTGCCGCCCTTTGCTCGGATATTGTGAAAATATGCGGGAAATACGGCTTTGACGGCGTGAACCTCGGGCTTGAGTTTATAGGCAGGGATGTGCCCATAACCACCGAACAGCACACCAAGCTCGCCAAGGCCCTGTCAAACGCCCTGCGCAAGGAGGGTCTTAAGCTTATAATTTCGGTGGGCGCCGTGCCCAGAGACGCCGAAACGCTCCAGCCCGGCATGTTTTATGACTACACGGCGCTGGGGATGGCCGCCGATTATGTCCATTTGCTGACTTATGACGACACCTCGGTGTCAAGGTATGGAGATACCGGGGTACCGGGCGCGGTGTCCGGCTTAGAGCGCATGACCCGCTGTATTAAATACGCCCTGTACCAGATACCCCGCGAGAAGCTGCTCGTTGGCTTCGGAACGTATGCCATCGACTACACCCTCAACACAAAAACCGCCGAAAATATCACGCGCAAGGAAGCGGACGCCCGCCTTTCAAAGCAGGGCGCGGCGCCGTCGGAGCCGCGGATACTGAATGACCACGGCGAGGACGGCCCTTACAGGGAATACACCGACGGGCAGAAACGCCGGCATCATCTTGCCTTTGATACAAAGGAGAGCTTCGCGCGGAGGATGCAAATGGTCTATGACCTCGGCATGGGCGGCGTTTCCTATTACTGGATAGGCTCTGAAAACAGCGACTTTAACGCCGCGCTCAACGATGTTTTCAATAAAAAATACGCCCGTCCGGTCAGCGAGGCCGACAGCTTGGCGCGGGCTGATTTGACAAAGGCCATAGCGCTTGGCTTCGTGCCGGATTATCTTCAGAGCGCGTATACCGCGAACATTACGCGGGGCGAGCTTTTCGATTTGCTTCGCGGCGTCGCCGAAAAAGCGGGCAAGGACACGTCCTATGAACAGGGCCAGTCGTTTTCCGACAGCGCGGCGCCCGCCGCTTTGTGGGCCAAAAAGGCCGGTATAACGACAACGGATTACGGCAAACCCATTTCGCCGCTCAGAGCCATATCACGTCAGGAGACAGCCGTTACAATAGCGAGGATGGCCAGCCTGCTTTTCGGCAAAAAGCTTGACGGCGCGCCTCAAGCCCCCTACAGTGACCAAAGCAGTATAGCCGGCTGGGCCGCCAAGGAAGTAAACTACGTCTCCTCCATAGGCGTTATGTCCGGCTCAAGCGCCGGTTTCAATCCGCATGGTATACTGTCGCGCCAAGAGGCAATAATAATAGCCATGCGATTCTTGGAAGCAATGAAATAGTTACTTCTGCTAAATCACAAGGCAAGAGCATTTACTAATAAACAATAGCGTCTGTTTATGCAATCTGCGGACGCGCAATGCGCGCCCCTACGCAGGAAAACCATCATATGGAGGTCGTAGGGGCGGCCATTGGCCGTCCGCGCCCTCTTAAAAAGGTAAATGCGCTTGCCCTGTGTAAAACAGGAAATTGTTGATTTTCCTTAAGGGCCGTGTTATTATAAAGCATAGACAGCTCCTGCTTGGTACGTGACGGATCCGTTTTAAACCCACATTTTTACTATGGGATTCCGTATTTCGCGGTTGTTTGCAGGCCTCCCGGCGTGCGCCATACGTTGGACGTTGGAAGCAGTAATATCGTGAATAGGTTGCCCACCTGCGTGAGCGTGCAGGTTATATTGCGGGTTTGCACGGCCGAAGCGGGGCTGAATTTTTCAAACCGTACGAGGGGGTTCGTCCCCCTCGTTTTTTTCGTTTTGGCGAAACGAGACCCACAGCT
Organism: Oscillospiraceae bacterium; assembly: GCA_009777435.1. Taxonomy (GTDB): domain Bacteria; phylum Bacillota; class Clostridia; order Oscillospirales; family UBA929; genus WRMG01. The sequence continues at coordinate 5,037 of WRLW01000023.1, forward strand.
CCCTTACGCCCATTACTATCAGCAGGCCGCCAAACGCCGGTCTGAGCAGCGTGTCGCCGGCAAAGCGCGAGAGATACGCCGCCGCGCCGGCCGTCAGAAGCCCCGAAAGCGCGGCCGGCCAAAGCACGGGAAACTCTATAAGCCCGCGCCGGATATACCGCAGCAGCGCGCCGGCCGCGACCGGCAGGAAATACAGCAGGTTTATACCCTGGGCGGCCGACTGCGGCACGGAGGAGAACATGGTCAGGTAAAGCACCAGCAGCGCGCCGCCGCCCACGCCCCATGACGACAGCGCCCCCGCCAGCAGACCGGCTATTATGGCCGTCATATCTACGAACCCCGCTTAATCAGGCCCAGCATATGAAGGCCGCCGTATATCATAAACGCCGCCAGCGCGCGCGACAGCCACTTGACGGGTATCCTCTCAAACAGCGCGCCGCCCGCCAGACCGCCGCAAAGACCGCCCAGCAGATAGGGCCACGCCGTTTGCATCGGGAGCTGGCCGCGCGCGTAGTAAAAGGCGGCCGACAGCGCGCACAGAGGCGCTACCGTCGCCACCGACGTGGCGAGCGCGCGGCGCCGGGGCAGCTTGAGCCACGCGGCGTAGATCGGGACGAGGAACAGCCCCGCGCCCGCGCCGAGGAAGCCGTTGACAAAACCGGCGAGGCCGCCGGCCAGCATAGCTTTTTGACGTATCGACATGTTTATCTCCCCAAAAACCGGCGTTTCCGCTCGTGAATACCGATTAAATAAAAATGGAGGGGGCCGCCGCCCTCTCCGGTTATTGTGCGCTCAGTATGGGGAGATAATACAATAGTTACAATAGTTACTTCGTAACTATGTTGAGTTCGCTTCGCGAACTCACGGCTTGGTGGATGCAATAGTTCGCTTCGCGAACTCACGGCTGATTTTTGAGCGACGGGAGGAAGGCTTCTAAAATCAGCGTGGCGGCCACGGCGTCAACGGCGGCCTTGCGTTTCGCGCCCCGGCGGCCGTTGTCGCTCAGCACGCGGTGCGCGTCCATGCTGGTCAGGCGCTCGTCCTGAAGGGCCACCGGAAGCCCGGTAAGCTTTTCCAATTTGGCCGCCAGACCTTCCGAAAGCTTTGCCCGCTCCCCCACGTCGCCGTTCATATGGCGCGGCCAGCCCAGCACGATATGCGATACGCCGCGTTCGGAGCATACGGCGGCCAGCTTGACGGCCAGCGCGCCGCGGCTTTTTTCGGCGATAACAAAGGCGTCGCCCGCCAGCGTACCCGTGGGGTCGGACAGCGCCACGCCTGTGCGGGCGTCCCCGTAATCTATTGCCATCACGCGCGCCAATAATATCGTTCCTTTCAAAATCCGCGGGGCCGTCTTGACAAAAGGGTGTATAATAAAGATGGGTTCATTGTAATCGACCTGCCGGGTAATGTCAACCGGCAACGGAAAGGACGCGCCTGTGAAGCTTCCGAAATTCAAAAAACCTGATATGCGCAACATACGCCGCGCGACGGTTGGCGCCGGGCGCGCGCTTATGGCCGCGGCCGGCGTGGCCGTCAGAGTGCTGGGCACCGGACTTCTTATTTTAGTTACCACAGGGGCCATAACGCTGGTAATCTTTTCTATATATTTTAACCGGTTTCTGGACATTGACATGAACGTTAACCTCAGCGATACCATACTGAAGCAGACCAGCAAAATAAAATATATCGACCCTGAGACTGGCTTGGCCGGCGACCTTGAGACGCTGCACGGCAACGAGAACCGCATAATGGCGAAATATTCCGAGATACCGGCCAGCATGATAGACGCGCTTGTGGCCATCGAGGACAAGCGCTTCTTCCAGCACAAGGGCGTTGACTGGAAACGCACCATAAACGCGGTTATGGAGATGATGACCGGTTCGGGAAGCTCCGGCGGCTCCACCATCACACAGCAGCTTATAAAAAATATTACAAATGAAAAGGACGTAACCGTACAGCGCAAGCTCAACGAGATATTCCGCGCCATTGAGTTCGAGAAGGATCACTCCAAGGAGGAGATATTGGAGTGGTATCTGAACACCAGCTACTTCGGCTCAGGCTGCTACGGCGTTAAGACCGCGGCCATGAAGTATTTCGGCAAGGAGCTGAGTGAGCTTACGGCGGCCGAGTCGGCGGCCATAATAGGCATAACGCAGTACCCGACGCTGTATGACCCTTATCTCAACCCGGACAGGAACAAGGATCGGCAGGAACTGATCCTCTCAGAGATGAATAAGCAGGGCAAGCTGACCGACCCCGAATACCGGAGAGCCAAGGCTCAGGAGCTTGTGCTGGTGCGTTCGGAGGAGACGGATACCGACGGGCATATCCAATCGCGCTATGTTGACCAGATGTTCTTCGAGGCGCGCGACGATCTTGCCGAGCATTTCGACATCCCAAAGAGCATGGCGACCAGCATGTTATACAACGCCGGCTATAATATATACGCGAATATCGACATGCGCATACAGAACATCATCGACGAAGTGTATAACGACGACGAGAATTTCCCGGTGGTCAAGAACTCCGAAAAGCCGCTCAGCTCGATAATAGTTATGGATCCGTATACCGGCGCCGTCCTCGGGCTTCAGCAGCGCGGCGAGAAAACGGGCAATCTGGAGTCCGTTCTGCCCACCATGTCGCAGCGGCCGCCGGGCTCGGCCATAAAGCCCGTGTCGGTATACAGCTGCGCTTTAGACTTGGGTGTGATAACGCCTTACAGCGTGGTGGACGACGCGCCGGTGCGTATGCTGCAGGATCGCATATGGCCGAAGAACTCCACCAACTCATATAATGGGCGCACCAATATCCTAACGGCGGTGCAGGACTCGGTTAACACCATTGCCGTGCGCACCGTGGACACCATAACGCCTCAGCGCTCGTTTGATTTCTCTTATTACACAATGGGCATGAAATCGCTGGTAGAGCGCCGGGAGGTCAGCACCTCAAAGGGCACGCTCATCCAAAGCGATATTGATTTGGCGCCGATGGCGCTGGGCGGACTGACTAAGGGCCTGACCGTCAGGGAGCTTACGGCCGCTTACTGCGCGTTTCCGAACAAGGGCATATACAACAAGCCGCGCACCTACTCGAAGATCACGGACTCCACAGGCAGCGTGATATTAGACAACAGCCCCAAGGCGAACATCGTCACCAAAGAAAAGACCGCCTATTACATGAACACCATGCTTCAGCAGGTGGTAAAGGCGGGTACGGGCACAAGGGCGCAGTTTGGGAATATGACCATCGCCGGCAAGACCGGCACCACGACCGACGACAAGGATCGCTGGTTCATAGGCTATACGCCGCATTACGCGGCCGGCTCATGGTATGGGTTCCTGATTCCGAAGAAAATCACGCTGTCGTCGTCAACCAACCCGGCGCTGGCCATGTGGAAGCTGGTCATGGAGCGCGTGCATGAGGGGCTTGAGCCTGAAAGCTTCTTCACGCCCGAGGGCATCGTCAGCATGTCGTACTGCCTTGACAGCGGTATGGCGCCTACCGACGCCTGCCGTCTTGACCCGCGCGGGCCGCGCTTGGCGTCCGGCATGGTGGCCAGAGAGGACGTCGTGAAAACGCCGTGCAACGTCCATGTGCTGATAGATGTGGACACGTCCACCAACCGGCTCGCGAGGCCGTTTTGCCCGCACGAGAATATCAGGCAGGTCGGCCTGCTGAATATCGGGCGCGGTATGCCGTCCGGCGGCATCGCGCTGCCCGACGAGCAGTATACGGCGCGCTGGCTCGGCCCGGACGGCTTCATTATCCGGCCGTCCATACCCGAGGATATGTTCCACCCGGTGGCGCACGGAATTGACGGCGCCACGGCTTATAACACGTTCTGCCCGGAGCATCTGTCGCCCATAGTTATCGAGCAGCCACCCGATATCCCGTATGACCCCGACGGTACGGACACGGACGACCCCATACCGCCCGGCCCGATAGACCCGGACACGGGGATCCCGCTCCCGCCGGACGACTACCCCATAAGGGACGACCCGCCACCGCCGCCGCCGCCGGAATTCGGCGTTACGGGCTGGTAAATTCTAAAACGGGCCGCTACCGTGAGGCGCGGATTTCGGCCGGCATGGGCACGGCGGCGTCAGTCTCGTTCCCGTGTTCCCCGGCGCCCGCGAGCATCAGCTTGATGCGGTTTTCCTGATTGACCCTTGTGGCGCCCGGGTCATAGTCGATGGCCACTATATTGGCCTCGGGGTGCCGTTTGCGTATGGCCCGTATCATGCCCTTGCCGACAATATGGTTGGGCAGGCATCCGAACGGCTGCGCACACACGATATTAGGCACGCCCGCGTGTATCAGCTCAAGCATCTCGGCTGTGAGCAGCCAGCCCTCGCCCATCTTGTTACGGTCGCTGACATAGCCCTTGATCAGCTCCTTCTTAACGGCGAACGGCTCGGGCGGCCTGAAATCGGGAAAATCTCTCAAGATTCTGATTATGCGTTTCTCAAGGCTCTCCATAAAGCGGGCGAATCTTCCGAACACAAACGCCTTGAGCTTCTTTATGCCATATACCTGCGCGTCCACGATATAGTGGTCGCACATGAACTGTATAAAGCCCATAACGCCGGGCACGACGACCTCCACGCCCTCGCCGCGCAGGAATTCTTCCAGCCCGTTATTGCCAAGCGGCGCGTATTTGACGTAAATTTCGCCCACGACGCCCACCTTGGTCTTTTGAACGCGCCTTACCGGCACGCGCGAGAAGCTTAGGTATATCTCGCGCACGATGCGGCTGAAATGGCTCAATCCGGTCGAGTGGGACGTCAGCCGCTCAACCCATGTCTCAACGAGGCGGTCGGTCTCTCCCGCGTTTATCTCATAGGGGCGCGTCTGGTTGGACGCGTCCATTATAACGTCGCCGTAGAACAGCGCCGAAAGGAGCTGGTATATGATCGGGAAGGTCAGCTTAAAGCCCGGATTCTTTTCCATGCCCGACACGTTAAGGCTTACCACCGGCACATGCGGCATACCGTTGCGCGCGAGCGCCTTGCGCAGCAGGTGTATGTAATTCGACGCGCGGCACCCGCCGCCGGTCTGCGAGATCATCAGGGCGGTCTTGTTTAGGTCATAGCGCCCGCTTTTGAGCGCGTCCATCATCTGCCCGATGACAAGCAGCGCCGGGTAGCAGGTGTCGTTATGTACGCTTTGCAGGCCCTCGGTCACAATTTGCGGGCGCATGGTCTTTAGCAGTACGGCGTTATAACCGTAGCGCCTGAAAATATGCTCAAGCATCTCAAAATGTATGGGCAGCATCTGCGGTATCAGGATGGTGTATTCCTTGCGCATCTCCTTGGTAAACAGCAGACGCCCGCCGTCGCCGTATACAAGCTCGGCCATGCTCTATCCCGCCTTTATTGCGCGCGCGGCAGGCGGTTTTCGACCGCGTAACGCCGCGCCGGATTTTTTTTCATAGCCTCTATGAGGCTGCGCAGGCGAATACGCGCCGCGCCTAAGTTATTCACTTCGTCTATCTTGAGCTGCGTGTAGAATTTACCCGCGCGCTCAAGGATATCCTGAATCTCGTCGGTAGTAACGGCGTCGAGTCCGCAGCCGAAGCTGACAAGCTGTATAAGCTGCATGTCGTCCGTTTGGGCGACCGCCTCCGCCGCGCCGTAAAGGCGCGCGTGGTATGTCCACTGGTTCAGCACATTGACGGGCGTTTTGTAATTCAGGGGGCTTACGCAGTCCTCGGAGATCACGACGCCGCCCAGCGTGGTCAGCAGCTGATGTATGCCGTGGTTGACCTCAGGGTCTATGTGATAAGGCCGCCCGGCCAGCACGAATATGGGCTTGCCGAGCGCGCGCGCCGTCTCTATGGCCTTCGCGCCCATAGAGCGCACGGCGCCAAGGTGCGCGTAATACGCGTCGTAGCCGGCTTGGACGGCGGGGGGTATCTCATGCGCCGGCACGCCGAATTCTTTGTTGAAGAATTCGACGGCGGCCTTTTCAAACGTACGGCGGAAGGCCGGCGCGAAATGCGGGAACAGGAAGCGGGTCTTGCGCATATCGCTCCCGTCCGCGTCGATGCTGTCCATATTGGCGGCTAACAGCTCGGGGTAGTAGGCCACCACCGCGCAGTTATAGTGGTTGTCGCCCGTCCGCTCGTCAAAATTATAGGTCATGCAGGGGTAAAATATGGCGTCAACGCCCTGCTTTACCAGCGATTCGACATGCCCGTGCATAAGCTTCGCGGGATAGCAGGCCGTGTCGGACGGTATGCTGTTCTGGCCCAGCGCGTACAGCTCGCGCGACGACATCCTCGACAGCACGGTCTCAAAGCCCAGCATAGTAAAGACCGCGTTCCAGAATGGCAGATTCTCCCACATGTTAAGGCCGAGCGGAAAGCCTATCCTGCCGCGCGTTTTGGGGCTAAGCGGCTTAACGTCCAATATCAGGCTCTTTTTGAAATCAAAGGCGTTTGGCAGTGAGACGTCCTTGCCGCCCAGCGGCTTGCCGCAGCGGTTGCCGCTCAGGAATTTGCCGTCCGGGAATATGTTTTGGGTCAGCCGGCAGTGGTTAGGGCATATTTTACAGGCAAAGCTGGATGACTTGTGCGTGAAATTCGCGAGCTTCCCGGCGGATATCAGAGCGCTGCGTTCGAGGCCGAGGCCGCGCGCGTACAGCGCGGCGCCGTAAGCGCCCATCAGGCCCGCTATGACCGGGCGCACCACATTGACGCCCAGCTCAAGCTCCAGCGCGCGCAGCACGCAGTCGTTCAGAAACGTGCCGCCCTGAACCACCACCGAGCTGCCCAGAGGCACGCCTACCGGCTGGCGTATGACCTTGTACAGCGCGTTTTTGACCACGCTCATGGCCAGTCCCGCCGAAATATCTGATATGGAGGCGCCGTCCTTCTGCGCCTGCTTGACCGACGAGTTCATAAACACCGTACAGCGAGAGCCT
>WRLW01000024.1 GCA_009777435.1 Oscillospiraceae bacterium
CGCGCGCTCCGCGGCGTCCTACTGCGCGCTCCGCGGGGTCGAGACGCTGATAGATATACGCGGGCACCCAACCGACGGCGAGCTGGAGGAGTGGGCCGCCTGTATATCAGATCTGCTGGCGCACGGGCTGACCGGCGTTATGGCGTCAGACCCCGGGGTGCTGCGCATGGCGCATATAATACTGCCCGAAATGGACGTGCATGTGTCGATAGGCGCGGGTGTGCTGACCGCGCGCGAGGCGCGGCAGTGGGCGTCGCTGGGCGCGTCGCGCGTCTGGCTCGCGCCGCAGCTCAGCCGCGAGCGGCTGGCGTACATACTGCGGCACGCCGGCGTGCCGTGCGGCGTAACGGTGGCGGGCGAGGTGTGCGCCGGGCTTCCGGGGCATTGCGGGCTGGGCGCGGCGCGGCGCGGGGACTGCGCGCTCGCCTGTGGGCATGAGTGCGCCAAGCCGTTTGGCATCGATAAAAAGCCGGAGGATACGCCGCTTGAACCAAAGGCGTTCTCACTGCACGCCTGTGTGGACGACCTGCGGGTGATGGGCGCGGATTCGTTTTTTATAATGGACTGCGCGCGCGGCCCGGAGTGGACGTCGCTGACCGCGCGCATATGGAGCGGCGTGCTGGACGGCAAGCCGCCCAAGCAAAACGATATACTGCTGCTGACCGCGGGCTTCCACCCGCGCGGCCTGACCGACGAGCCGTTTGTCGAGCGCGGCGGCCGCGCGCCGGAGCCGCTTGAGAGCGGCCCGGAGACCGTAGCCGATATAATGTCCGGTCTGCGCGCGTCATACGAAAACGCGCCGGAGCGCCAGCGTGTTCCGGTGAGGTTTAAGTGCCTTGTAACGGCCGGCCAGCCTGTGAGCGTCGCCGTGCAGGACGACCTTGGGCACACCGTTAAGGTGAGCGGCCCGCGCCCGTCGCGCGGCGGCCCGCCGCTGATAGAGGCCGAGGTCAACACGCGGCTGTATAAGCTGCTCGGAACGCCTTATCGCTGCGTACACGCGCGCAGCCGCGTTGACGGCGGCGTAAGCGTGCCGGTATCGGTTATCGCCGAGCTGCGCAATTCGGCGCTTGAGCGGCTGACGCAGGCGCGCCAGCTCGACTCCGCGCGAAAGCCCGGGAAATTCCATTCCGGCGTAAAGTACCTGCCGCGCTTGAAGCCGCCCGTGCTGACAATGTGGGTGCGCCGCATGTCGCAGCTCTCGCCGGCGCTGGCCGAGCAGCGGCCGGAGGTGCTTTACATACCGCTTATGGAGCTGCGCGCGGACGCGGCGCGGCTCAAGCCGTTTTTGGAGCGCGGCGTCACTGTGTGCCCGTGGCTCCCCAAGGGGTTGGGCGACCACGAGCAGAGCGGGCTGAACGACGCGCTGGCCTTTGTGGCGGCGCTCGGCATAAAGCAGGCCGCCGCGTCGTGCGCCGGAGACCTGCCCCTGCTGGAGCGCTATGGGATATCCGCCCGCGCCGACTTCCCGGCATATAACTCACAGGCGCTCAAGGAGCTGAAGCGGATAGGCTTCAAGTCGGCGCTGCTGTCGCACGGGCTTACGCTCAGACAGCTCAAGGAGTCGTCGCACGCGCTCGATACCGAGCTGCCGGTCTACGGGCGTATGCCCCTGCTGCTGTCCGACCGCTGCTTCATGAAGTCCGACAAGGGCCTGTGCAACTGCGACAACCTGCTCGCGCTGGTGGACGCCGCCGGCGCGCGCGCCCCCATGCTGAGGGAGTATACCTGCCGCACGGGTATTTACTCCGCCATAAAGCTTTTCATGGGGCATCGCCTGAACGAGCTGAGCGACCTCGGCCTGTGGGCGCTGAGGCTGTGCTTCACCACCGAAAACGCGCGCGAGTGCGCGACCGTGGCCGAGCGCTACAATGGAACAGGCAATTTCTCACCGGGCGAATACGTTGAGTTTGAGCGGATGGACGAAGCGTAAGCGCCGGTAAGGAGCGGAGGATTAGCGTGGAAACGATAGATGTGGAATTTACGCGCCTGCGGGACGCGGCCATACCGCCCGCCAGAGCCACCGAGGGCTCGGCGGGCTACGACCTGAGCGCCTGCCTTGACGCGCCGATGACCGTCGCGCCGGGGGAGCGCGCGCTGGTTCCCACGGGGCTGCGCGTCGCGCTGCCGCACAGCGGCGCGGCGGCCTTCGTGTTCGCGCGCAGCGGCATGGCCCTCAAGCGCGGCTTAGCCATGGCCAACGGCGTGGGCGTCATAGACAGCGACTATCGCGGCGAGCTTTGCGTGCCCGTGATAAACCTGTCCGGCGAGCCGTGTGAGATAAGGCACGGGGATCGCGTCGCGCAGATGTGCCTGATACCGGTATACGCCGCGCGCTTCGCCGAGACCGGGGCGCTGTCCGATACGGAGCGCGGCGCGGGCGGCTTCGGCTCCACAGGCTGACGCGCCCGCCGACGAAACGGCAAAAACTTGCTCTTTACGCGAACGCGGATATCATTTATAATAATTAGAAAGGCACAAAAGGGGTTGTTGGCGTTTGGAAAAGATAAAGCGCGAGGAGTTCATGCGTCTGGTCGAGTATATGCGCACCAACTACGGCGTGAATCTCGAGCAGAAGCTTACCCTTGTCGAAGGCAGGCTGTGGAGCGTGCTGAGCCAGAAGGGCTTCAAATCGCTGTCGGAGTATTTCGAGTTTGTGATAAGCGACAAGACCGGCGCCGAGGCCAAGACGCTGGTAACGCGCCTGACCACCAACTATACATACTTTTACCGCGAGGATCAGCACTATAAGTTTCTGGTCGGAACCGTGCTGCCGCATCTGAGGGACACGCTTTCGCTCAAGGATCTGCGCACATGGAGCGCGGGCTGCTCGTCGGGCGAGGAGCCGTTTACCACCGCTATGGTCTACGACGACTTTTTCGGCTTCGATAAGCCGCGCTGGGACACCAAGATATTGGCCACAGACATCTCGCCGCAGGTTTTGAACATGGCGCGCGAGGCCGTCTACCCGGAGGAGCGGCTCCAAAACCTGTCGGCCGCCTGGAAGAGCAAGTATTTCACAAAGGCGGGGCCGGATAAGTTTAAGGTCTGCGACAAAATACGCGCCGAGGTCATCTTCCGGTCGTTTAACCTTATGGACAAAAACATGCCCTTCAAAAAGCGCTTCCATGTGATATTCTGCCGCAATGTAATGATATACTTCAATAAAGAGACCCGCGACGCGCTGGTAGAGAGGTTTTTCGACGTTTTGGAGCCGGGCGGTTATCTGTTCATAGGCATGTCCGAAACCATCTCAAAGACCGACACCCGATTCACCTTCGTACAGCCGTCAATATACAGAAGGGGGTAAAAACATGGCCATCAAGATCCTTATTGTGGACGATTCCATGTTTTTCAGGGCGGCCCTGAAAAAAGAGCTTGCCTCGCAGCCCGATTTTGAGATCGTGGGCGAGGCCTTTGACCCTTACGACGCGCGCGACAAAATACTCGAGCATGAGCCCGACATAATGACGCTCGATATCGAGATGCCGTATATGAGCGGCGTCGAATTCCTGAAGGTTCTGCTGCCGCAGTGGCCCATCCCCGTTATTGTCGTCAGCTCGGCGCGCGCGCGCGCCGCCGACGCGATGCGCGCGGGCGCGCTGGACTTCCTGAGCAAGCCCGAAAGCCGCTCGCCGGAATCGTTTGACGCGTTTACCACCGACCTCTCGCGGCGCATACGGCTGCTGGCCGACGCCGCGCACTCAAAATCATACCGCGCGCCCGCCCACGCGGCGCCCGCGCCGTCGCCCGGCGGCATTAAATTCAACGGGATAATAGCTTTAGGCGCGTCCACGGGCGGCACTCAATCGACCGGCAAAATATTAAGGGCGCTGCCCCCGGATATGCCGGGCATGGTAATCGTGCAGCATATGCCGCCGGACTTCACGCGCATGTACGCCGAGAATTTAGACAGGGACTGCGCGCTGCACATCTGCGAAGCCAAGGACGGCGACCAGATCACGCAGGGCAAGGTGCTGATCGCGCCCGGCGACTACCACATGGAGGTCGTGAAAACAGGCGCTCAGTATTTCGTCAAATGCAGCAGGGGCGAAAAGGTCAACGGCCACTGCCCCTCGGTGGATCTGCTGTTCAACTCGGTGGCAAGGTCGGCCGGCAAGAACGCCATCGGCATCATACTGACAGGTATGGGCGCGGACGGCGCGCGCGGCCTGCTGGCCATGCGCGGCGCGGGCGCGCGCACCATCGGCCAAGACCAGAAGAGCTGCGTGGTATATGGTATGCCCAAGGAAGCCTATGACATGGGCGCCGTGGAGCGTCAGGCGCCGCTCGACAGCATAGCGCAGCTTCTTATCGCCTATTGCAGATAAGCCTTGCTTGCGGCTCGAAGGGTGGTGGGCAAATGGAATATGTGGTCGGCATCGGGGCTTACGCCGTCAGCGACAACAGCTTTGATGTGATCAAAACCTTTGCCCTGTCCACCTGCGTGGGTATGGTTTACTACAGTATGCGCAAGCGCTGTATGGGCATGGCCCATATCCAGCTCCCAAACTGCCGCTCCGCCAGCCTCCAGGACAAACCGAGCCGCTTTGCCGACGCCGCCCCCAAATTCCTGCTCGAGGAGATGACGGCGCGCTTCGGCGTAACCAGAGGCGAGGTGCTGATATCGCTTTACGGCGGCATCGACGGGCGCGGCGAGTCGGACTGCTTCCGCATAGGCGAGAAAAATCTCGCGACCGTAAAGGAAGCCTTCAAAGCATTGGGCCTGATTTATAATGAGGTCGATACCGGCGGCAACGACAGCCGCACGCTTGTGGCCTATGTGGGAACCGGCGTGGTCGAGGTTCTAAAGCGCCCGATGATAGGCAGCGAGGACTCAAGCCTCCCCGCCGTGCCGTCCGGATTCGCGCGAATCAACCCGCCGCCGGGCGTCCGCCGCCCGGCCGTAACCGGTATTATGACGCCCTCGGCCGCCTGCGTACAGCGCCCAATCGCCCGCCCTATGGGCATTGTACTCGGAAAGAAGCCGTAATTTTGAATATTGCTTGTATTTATGTTGACTAACAGCACATCATGTGGTATAATTTCTCATAAGTTTTAATTGTGGGAGTGTATGCTGACGTGAGCGATTACGTTTCGGAGATATTCGCGGCCCGCATGAACGCCGTCAACGCCAGGTTGTCGGCGCGCATGAAGGAGATCACAGCCAAAACGGGCATACAATTTTCCGATATGTTTTCAGAGCAGCTCAGCCGCAGCACTCAAGTAAGCGCCGGTTCGGACGATACCTATGATATGGGCGCGGGCCGCGCCTCGAACTCAAAAAGCGGAACCGCCGCCATAAACACGGCGGACGCGGTGGCCTCGACATACTCGCGCGGCAATTACGACGCGCTGATCGGCGTGGCGGCCGCCAAATACGGCGTGAGCAGCGCGCTGGTGCGCGCCGTGGTGTGGGCCGAATCGAACTTCAATACGGCGGCGGTATCAGGCTCGGGAGCTATGGGGCTGATGCAGCTTATGCCGGACGTGGCGTCCGGGCTTGGCGTTTCCGACGCGTTCGACCCCTGGCAGAACCTCGACGCGGGCGCGCGCCTGCTGTCGGAAAAGATAACCAAATACAACGGGGACTTGCGCATGGCGCTGGCCTCGTATAACTGCGGCGAGACCGGCCTTAGCGGCCGCGATATCCATGATTTGACAGACCCGGAGCAATTTGCCCGGCTGCCCGGCGAAACCCAGAGCTATCTGTCCCGGATAGAGGGCTATCTGGAATCCATCGGGCTTAGCCTGTCCGGGTTTTGACCGCCGTCCATAAAAATACCATTGTCGGAGATAATAGGAGAAGCAAAGCATGGAAGCCACTGTCAAGGATAACGGATTATCCATGTAGTGGCTTGTTATTGATGAAGAAGCGAGGGGGGCGCGCTCCGTGCTGAACCGCATGTTCAACCATGTCAATCTGATGAACAAGAGCCTTGACGCGTCATGGCTCAAAATGGAGATCAACATCCAGAACATAGCCAACGCCGACACGCCCGGCTACGACGCGAAACGCGTTGAGTTCGACGGCGCGTTCGCCCGCGCGCTCAGCGCGCGGGAAGTGATGGACAACCGCCGCACGCGCGACAAGCATATCTCCTTCCACCCGCCCGCCGACCCGATGGCCGTCACGCCCGCCGTCGTCACCGACACGCATTACGTCATGCGCATGGACGACAACAACGTCGATCCCGACCACGAAATGGTGGAGCTGGCCAAAAACACCATACAGTACAACGCGCTTGTTACCAAGCTCAACAAGGAATTCGGGCGCCTGAGAATGGTCGTCCGCGAAGGCAGATAAACTTTGAAAGAATTATCTTTCAAAGTTTGTCGGGTTTCACGCCGTGAGCGGCGCGAAACGCCGCGGCGCTCGGAGAGATAAAACGCCGCGCCGCTCAGAAGCATAAAAGCTGGAAAGAGGTCTTTGAATGAATATTTTCCGGGCAATGGATATAAGCGCCTCGGCGCTGACCGCGCAGCGGTTCCGCATGGATGTCGTCGGCGAGAACATAGCCAACGCCGACACCACGCGCACGGCCGACGGCTCGGTGTACAGGCGCAAGAGCGTTGTGTTTCAGGAGCGGCCGCTGACCTTCACCGACCATATGCAGGTCGCGGTCTCCAACTCAGGCGCCGGCGCCTACCGCACCCACCATTACGACAACACGCGCTCGTTCGCCACGGCGCCCATACAGAACTTCGGCTACGGCGCCCCGTATGGCCGCAACACATACGGCGGCGTGCGCGCGGTCGAGATAACCGAGTCAAACCAGCCCTTCAAGACGGTATACGACCCCGACCACCCCGACGCCGACCGCGACGGCTACGTCACATACCCCAACGTGGACATCGAGGCCGAGATGGTAAACTTTATATCGGCGACGCGCTCCTATGAGGCCAATATCACAGCCATAAACAATTTCAAGAACATCGCCATGAAGGCGCTCGACATCGGCAGATAGCCAAAGTTTTTTAACCCCGCTCTGAAAGGATGGATACGGTTATGGGCATTGACGTTCGTACACCCGGCATTGGGGCCGTACAGCCGCGGTACGCCGCGCAGGGGCTGCTCACAAATAAGCTGAGTACCCCAATCGTCCCGGAGTCCGGCCAAAGCGTGCCGTTCGCGCAGTTTTTCAACGAGGCGGTATCCAATGTCGCCGGCTCGGACTATGTTGACAAGATATCCAACATAGGTCTGATGGCCGGCACGCTCGACAATCTCCACACGGCCACCATCGCGGCCGAAAAGGCGGACATCATGCTCAACCTGACCGTTCAGGTGCGCAACAAGCTCGTGGAGAGCTATCAGGAGATCATGAGGATGCAGATGTAGGCTCGCGCCGCAGATGATCGGGAACCGGGGCGCGCGCCCCGGATAAACCCGCGAAGGAAGCTGATGCCATGGAACCCGTGCTGGCGTTTTTCCGCCGCATATGGGGCTCGCTAAAGGAATACTGGCAAAGTCAGGAGAGCGGCGCCAAGACGCGCTTTATTCTCATTTCCGGCGTTGCCTTAGTCGGGCTTATTGCCGCGCTGTACTATCTGGCGCGCGTGGACTATGTAACGCTCTATGACGCCGGCACGCCGGCTTCCGAGCGGAAAGCCGCGCAGGACGCGCTGACCGCGGCGGGCATCCGCACCAGAGTATACGGCAGCGAGCTGCTTGTGGACAGGAGGCGGGAGGGCGACGCCATGCTTGAGCTGGCCGCCCTTGACCTGACCGACACCTATAACTACGACCAGATCATACAGGGTTCGGGCTTCGGCGTGTCGGAATCCGAGCGCAGGACATGGATGCTGGTGTATACCGAGGCCCAGATCGACCGCAAGCTGTCCCAAAGCCCGAAGATACAGTCCGCTCGCGTGCAGATCGCGCAGCCTAACAATACCTCGTCGCTGTTCGCGGGCGAGATAGTGCCCGTGACCGCCTCGGTGCATCTTGTGCTTATCGAGCCGCTTACCAGTGATGAGGTTGACGGCGTGGTCAGCACCGTGGCATACGCCTATCCCGGCCTGAGCATGGATAATATTTCCGTGACCGACCAGCATATGAACATACTCAACCGCTCGTCTCAGTCGGACATCACGCAGCTCACGCAGCAGCATGATTTCGAGCAGCTTCTTCAGGACAGCTTCAACCGCGCGGTGCTGACGCACCTCCAGCCCATGTTCGGCGCCAACCATGTAAGAGTGACCTCAAACGTCGCCGTCGATTTTGACGACGTGTCCCTTGAGGAGGTCATATTCACGGCGCCCAACGAGGAGGACATGGAGGGGCTTGTGGTCAGCGCGCGCAGCCAGATAGAGAAGGCCACCGGCGCGACGCCCAATCCGGGCGGGCAGCCGGGCATCGACGAAAACGGCTGGGATCCGATATACGCCGAGACCGACGCGCTGACAGGCAGCACGTGGTCGTCCTCGATACAGGAGACAAACTACGAGATAAACCAAGCCGTAAGGCGCGTTCAGGAGGCCAAGGGCAAAATAACCGCCCTGACCATCACGGTGACGGTGGACTCGCTTATAGTGCCCAGCGAGGATCAAAACGAGAGCGCCGTCAGAGCCATCGCGGCCGGCTCGGTCGGCCTGATGGCCAACGACGCGCCGCATATCAACGTGCAGTTTGTGCCCTATTACAACATTCTGAGGGAGCAGGAGATCGCCGCGTCCATAGCCGAAACCATGAGGTCGCAGGAGTTCTACGCTCTGATCAAAACGCTGGCGCTTTACCTGATAATCGGCCTGTGCATAGTGCTGCTGATACACCGGATATACAGGTTCCTGCGCCCGCCGGCCGCCGACGACGAGCTGCTTGAGATGCAGGGCCTTGACGACGAGTTAGACGAATACGCCGACCTGCTCAGGCTTACCACCGAGCCTGAGGATATCGAGGCCACAAAGAGTCCCGAACGCCTTAAACTGGAGGACTTTATAGACCGCAGCCCGGACATGGTGGCCAATCTTCTGCGCAATTGGCTGTCTGATGAATTACCGAGGGGGCGTCACTAATGCCAGCACCCGCTTCATACTCCGGGCTGTCCGGACGGGAGAAAGCCGCCATACTGCTTATCGCGCTCGGGAAAGAGCAGTCGGCTAAAATTTTCAAGCATCTTAAAGACGATGAAATCGAACAGCTGACGCTCGACATAACCAACGTGCGCCGCGTGGACGCCGACACAAAAAATCTGGTCATAGCGGATTTCTTCGACCAGTGCGTCGCGCAGAACTATATCTCCGAGGGCGGCTTAGACTACGCGCGCGAGGTGCTTGAGCAGGCGATGGGCTCCGAAAAGGCGCTGTCCATACTGACGCGCCTGACCTCGACGCTTCAGGTGCGCCCGTTTGACTTCGCGCGCAACTCCGACCCGAATCAGGTCGCCAACTTCCTGCAAAACGAGCATCCGCAGACCATCGCGCTGGTCATGGCCTATCTGGAGCCGCAGATGGCGTCGTCCATACTCTCAAGGCTGCCGCCCGAAAAGCAGATAGAGGTGGTCGAGCGCATCTCGCTTATGGACAGAACGTCGCCGGAATATGTGCGCGAGATAGAGCGCGTGCTTGACAAAAAGCTGTCCAGCATGGGCGCGGAGGATTTCACGGCCATAGGCGGCATCGAGTCCATCGTGGAAATCCTCAACGCCTCCGACCGCGCCACCGAGCGCAACGTCTTGGAAACGCTTGAGACGCGCAACTCCGATCTGGTTGACGAGATACGCCGCAAGATGTTCGTCTTTGAGGATATCGTAAAGCTCGACAAGAGGGCCATGCAGCGCGTGCTGAAGGATGTCGAGCAGTCGGAGATAACCATAGCGCTCAAAAACGCCTCGCCCGAGGTTACAAAGCTGATCTTCGACAATATGTCAACGCGCCTGCGCGACATGATAAAAGAGGATATGGAGTATATGGGCCCGGTGCGCGTGCGCGACGTCGAGGAAGCCCAGCAGAAGATAGTAAACGTTATACGCAAGCTTCAGGATACCGGCGAGATTATTGTCTCGCGCGGCGCGGAGGATGAGGTCATTGGCTAAGGTCATAAAGGCCGTAAACGCGCGCATCGGGGAACCGAAAAACCCTCTGCCGGTCGCGGAAGAGGTTAGCGCGGACGGCGGCGGCGCCGCGGCCGAAAGCGCCGTCTTTACCGAAGGCGGCGCGGACGAGCAGGTCGAATCTATAGTTAGCGCGAAGGGCGAGTATACGCTGGCGCACGACGCCGGCGCCTATCAGGCGGCGTATGACGAGCTGGTGCAGGCGGCGCAGGACGAGGTTGCCGCCATGCTTGAGGACGCGCGCAAGGACGCGCTGGCCATCATGCGGGAGTCCGAGTCACACGCCAACGCCGTGCGCGAGCAGGCGTGGGAGGAGGGCTACGGTCAGGCCTTTGAGCAGGCCAAGCGCGAATGTGAGGAAATGCTCACAAAGGCGCGCGGCGAGATAGAGGAGGCGCTGGCCAAGCTGCCCGTCGAGCGTGAGCGTATGCTTGACGAGCTTGAGACCCAAATGCTCGACGTCTCGCTTGAGGTGGCGGGCAAGATACTGCATATGGAGCTTGACCGCGATAACGACGCCTACCTCTCCATGCTGCGCAGCGCCGTGTCGCGTATGCCGGCCGAGGAGACTGTTACCATAAGGCTGAGCGAAGAGGAATACCAGCGCTTCTTCAACAGCCGCGAAACAAAGATAAAAACCGCCCACGGCAGCGTCGCCGCGAGCCTTATAGCCGATCCGGCCATGAACCGCTACGACGCCGTTATCGAAAGCCCGAGCGGCGTTGTTGACGCGGGCGCCGGCGCGCAGCTTAAACAAATGAGGAAAAATATGGGGCGGCGGCAGTAACCGGCGGGAGCGCCGGACGAAGCGCGAAGCTTAATGAGGTTATTCATCGGAGGGATCATGGGCATTGATCTGACCCGGTACAGGGTGATGGCGCAGCAGAGCGACAGCCTGAACTATTCGGGCAAAGTCACCATGATCGCCGGGCTGACGGTCGAAGCCGGAGGCCCGGCCGTTCAGGTGGGCGAGCTGTGCCGCATATACCCGCTGCACGGCGGCCGCTGTATCGACGCCGAGGTTGTGGGCTTCCGCGACAAAAGTATATTGCTGATGCCGTTTGGAGATTTGGCCGGCGTCGGGCCGGGCTCGCGCGTCGAGGCGGTCGGGCGTAGCCTGCGCGTCGGCGTGGGCGACGAATATATAGGACGCATCATCGACGGCTTGGGCGCGCCGATGGACGACGGCGAACCCATAACGCCCACAAAATTCTACAATCTGGACAACAGCCCGCCCAACCCGCTCCAAAGGCCGCGTATAAAAGAGATCATGCCGCTCGGCGTACGCGCCATAGACGGCTTTTTGACGTGCGGCAGGGGACAGCGCATAGGTATCTTCGCCGGCTCGGGCGTCGGCAAATCGACGCTTTTGGGCATGATCGCGCGCTACGCCAAGTCCGACGTGAACGTTATCACGCTTATCGGGGAACGCGGCCGCGAGGTGCGCGACTTTTTGGAGCGCGATTTGCAGGAGGACGGCCTTAAACGCTCGACGCTGGTCATAGCCACCTCCGACCGGCCCGCGCTGATACGCGTTAAGGCCGCCCAGACCGGCACGGCCATCGCCGAATATTACCGCGACCAGGGCAAAAACGTGCTGCTAATGATGGACAGCCTGACCCGCTACGCTATGGCGCAGCGGGAAATAGGCATGGCCGTGGGCGAGCCGCCGGTGTCGCGCGGGTATACGCCGTCGGTATACACCGTCATGCCCAAGCTGCTTGAGCGCTCCGGCACGTCGCCCTCCGGCAGCATTACGGCCCTGTACACCGTGCTGGTGGAGGGCGACGACCTCAACGAGCCTATCACCGACACCGCGCGCGGCATCCTTGACGGCC
>WRLW01000025.1 GCA_009777435.1 Oscillospiraceae bacterium
CGTATATTCTCTGAGGTGTTTGCCTGACCAAGCAGGCCGTCAGCCTGCTTGAGCAGGGCCTCCCTGCCGGGGAAACCGCCCTTGCCGAACGCGACCATGCGGGCCAGCCCGGCCTCGACCGGGCCGATCTCCGGGGTAAGCTCGTGCCCGCACGCGCGCCGTCCGGCCTCCACGCGCAGGATATCGAGAGCCACTAACCCGCACGGCTTCGCGCCGAGCGCGGCCATGCGCGACCATATGACCAGCGCCGAGATGCGCGGCACGAGCAGATCAAAGCCCTTCTCCGGCGTGTGGCTTGAGGCCGACGCGAACACCGGCACGCCCTCAAGCAGAAAATGGCCGCAAAAGCCGTCCCTGCGGGCGTATATCAGCGACGTATGGGCTTTCAGGCCGCGCAGTATCTCGCCGGACAGCGGCCCGCGGAGGGCGAGGCGCGCGTATTCGGGCGTGCGGTCGGTCAAAGCGCGTGTCCCCTTGCGCTCCGCGAGGTATTCGGCGCAGGCGGCCGCATACGGCGGCCCGGACGCGCAAAGCACCCCGTCCGCGAACGGGTAGGCCATGAACGAGTCTATAACGCCGCCCGATTCCCCGCACAGTATGGCGCGGCACGCCAGCCCGTCGGACAGCGGCGACATGTCGGTCGCCGACAGCGCTTGCAGCAGCCCCGCCGCGCCGTTTCCGCCTATCACAAAGGCCGACATGTGTGAAATGTCGAACAGCCCCGCGCCGTTTCGCGCCGCGTTATATTCCTCGGCCACGCCGCCGTAGCGCGACGGAACCGAGCATCCGCCGTATTCAAGCATTTTCGCACCCAGCTCCGCGTGGGCGCGGTCTACGGGTGAAAGCCGCACCGATACACCGTCCTCGGCCGGAGCCTAAGCCCGGCAAATCCGCCGGGCAAGTCCGCCGGCAGGTATAATTATGGTCGGGCGGCCGCCCGTTGTCAATTTATTTCTTGCCCTCGCATGTAAACGGTGTTATAATACCGTTGCGTGTTTACCGCCCAAACTGATTATCGAAAGGATTCATGCGATGAAGCTGTCCGACGTAAGAGAGATATTGTCCGCGAGCGTTATGTGCGGCGAGGAGCGCCTGAGCGAGGAGGTTCTGTCGGTGTGCGGCTCCGACCTTATGAGCGACGTTCTGGCGTTTGTGAAAGACCAGTCCGTTTTGCTGACCGGCCTGATGAACCAGCAGGTCGTGCGCACGGCGGAAATGATGGATATGAAGTGCATAGTGTTCGTGCGCGGCAAAACGCCCGAGCCGGACGTGGTAACGCTGGCCAATCAGCGCGGCCTGACCGTTATGTCCACCATGCACAGGATGTACGAGGCTTGCGGCAGACTGTACTCCGGCGGGCTGGTTTAACATGCCTATGGAGAAGCTCACGCTTTCGTTCGATATAATAGGCGGCAACTTCATAGCCGCCGGCGAGGCGTCGTCGGCCACCAAAGCCGCCCTGCGAAAGATCGGACTGTCCAACGACATCATACGCCGCGTCTCCATCTGCATGTATGAGGGCGAGATCAATCAGGTCATACACGGCGGCGGCGGCAAGGCCGTCATCGAGGTGGACGAGCGGCGCGTCGCCATAACGCTGACCGACGGCGGCCCCGGCATACCCGACGTGTCCAAGGCTCTTGAGGAAGGCTTTTCGACGGCCACCAACGAGATACGCGAGCAGGGCTTCGGCGCCGGCATGGGACTGCCCAACATGAAGCGCTACTCGGACGAGTTCGAGATAATCTCAAAGCCGGGCGAGGGTACGACGGTCGTCATGTCCATAAGGTTCTGAGGGAGGTATACCCTTGATATCGGTTCGGCTGGATCCGGAAAAATGCAGGGGATGCACCATTTGCATAAAACGCTGCCCCACCGAGGCCATCAGGGTGCGTTCGGGGCGCGCGAAAATAATCAAGGAGCGCTGTATCGACTGCGGCAACTGCGTGCGCTCCTGTTACTACCACGCCAAGGTCGCCGTGGCCGACCCGCTGTCGCGCGTGTCGGACTTCACACACTCTATCGCCCTGCCCGCCCCGTCGCTGTTCGGGCAGTTCAAGAACCTTGAGGATCCCGGCGTCGTGCTGCGCGCGCTGCTCGGCATGGGGTTTTCCGAGGTATTCGAGCCGGCGCTGGCCGCCGAGATGATCTCCGCGCTCACGGCCTCCAAGCTGGGGAAAAACGCGCCCAAGCCCCTCGTCTCGTCCGCGTGTCCCGCCGTATTGAGGCTTATCACACAGCGGTTCCCAAACATGATACCGCATGTGCTTGACCTTATTTCACCCGCCGAGTTAGCCGCCAAGCTGGCGCGCGGGCGCGCCGTCGCGAGGACGGGGCTGCGGCCGCGCGACGTGGGCGTGTTCTTCATCTCGCCGTGCCCCGCCAAGGTTACGGAATCGCATCAGCCCAGTCGTCTGGACGCGCCCGTTATAGACTACGCGGTGTCCATGTCGGAGGTATATTTTAAGCTGCTGCCGCTCATGAAAAGGTCGCAGGCCATGCCGCGCGCCGCGCGCGACGGCCTGCGGTGGGCGTTCTCAGGCGGCGAGTCGCGGCTTTTGGGCGACGCGCGGTGCGCCTTCGTGGGCGGCCTTGACAATGTTATAGGTATGCTTGAGACCCTCGACGGCGAGGAGGACTCGGAGCTTGATTATTTAGAGCTGGGCGCGTGTCCGGGCGGCTGCGTGGGCGGCTGCCTGACCGTTGAGAACCCGTTCACCGCGGCCGCGCGCCTGCGCCGTCTGGCCGCCGCCGCCGCGTCCGGCCCGGACGCCGGCGCAAGCCCCGTCGAGGTGTTTTCCCAGGATTTCATAGCGGAGCAGGCCAAGCCCGCGAGGGAGCTTATATACACGCCGACCACCATACTCGACCGCGACGTGGGCCGCGCCATGCAGAAGCTCAGGCAGGTCGAGGAGCTGAAGGAGCGGCTGCCCGGCCTCGACTGCGGCTCGTGCGGCGCGCCCGGCTGCCACGCGCTGGCCGAGGACGTTATACTGGGCTGGGCCGAGGAGTCCGACTGCATCTTCAATGTCCGCGACGGCGTGGAATACGCCGCCAACGACGGCATCTATCTGCCGCCGCCGTTCAGGAGACGAAAGGACGACGAGCAGGCCCTGTAGGGAGGGAGACGTTATGACCGTTTCAGAGCTTTGCGCCTCGCTCGCGGGCGCCGAGCGCGTGTGCGGAAGCGACGCCGCGCTGTCGCGCGAGGTCACGGGCGGCTATTGCGGCGACCTGCTGAGCTGGGTGATGGGCCGCGCGCAGCCCGGACAGGCCTGGGTGACTATCATGGGCAACGCCAACACGGCCGCCGTCGCGCTGCTGGCCGACGTGTCGTGCGTTATACTGGCCGAGGGCGTCGCGCCCGACGCGCAGCTTCTGAGCCGCGCGCGGGCCGAGGATCTGCCCCTGTTTGGCAGCGCGGCGTCCGCGTTTGAGCTTTGCGCGGCCATAGGGCGCGCCCTAAGGATATGCTGCTGACGCTCGACATACACATACACTCGTGCCTGTCGCCGTGCGGCTCGCCCGACATGACGCCGCGCAATATCGCGGCTATGGCGGCCCTGTGCGGGCTTACGGCCTTCGCCGTATCCGACCACAACACCTGCCGCCAGTGCCCGCCTGTCATGGCCGCCGCCGCCGAGCATGGGCTGCTCGCCATTCCGGCCATGGAGCTTACAACGTCCGAGGAGGCGCATGTGCTGTGCCTGCTGCCCGATCTCGGCGCGGCCGCCGCTTTTTCGGATTACGTTTACGAGCGGCTGCCCGATATAGCCAACAGGCCGGAGATATTCGGCGAACAGACGGTTATGGACAGGCATGACCGGCCGGCGGCCGAGGAGCGCAGGCTTCTGCTGTCGGCGACGTCTATCAGCGTATACGGCGTATCGGAGCTGGCCGAGAGCTTCGGCGGTATGGCCATACCGGCGCATATAGACCGCCCGTCGTTCTCCGTGCTGTCCAACCTCGGCCTGTGGGACGCCGCGTGGGGCTTCAAGGCTTTTGAGGCCGGCGACCCGGAGTCCGTGCCCGGTCTGAGGGCGCGGTTCCCGGAGCTGGCGGCTCTGAGATACGTCTCCAATTCCGACGCGCATACGCTTGAGGGTCTGGGCGCGGCCCGGCCCGGGACGCTGGAAGCCGAGCGGCCCGACGCCCGCGCCGTTATAGACGCTCTGAAACGCGGACAGACCCGCAAACCAAATATACAAGGAGGATCAACATGCCCAACCTGAAAACCAAGGTGCCCTTCAAGGGCACGCCCGAGCAGGAGTCCAAGCTGCTGGGTATCATCGAGTCGCACAAGGGCAAGCGGGGCGCGACAATGCCCGTGCTCCAGCAGGCGCAGGACATCTACGGCTATTTGCCCGAGGAGGTGCAGATCACGGTCGCCGAGGGCTTGGGGCTGTCCCTGTCCGAGGTATACGGCGTCGTGTCGTTCTACTCGCAGTTCACGGTCAACCCGAAGGGCGAGCATGTGGTGTCGGTCTGCATGGGGACGGCGTGTTACGTCAAGGGCGCGGCGAGCATCCTTGAGCGCGTCGAGCGCAAGATCGGCTGCGAGGCAGGCTCGATTACCGCCGACGGCCGCTTCTCGGTTGACGCGACGCGCTGTATAGGCGCCTGCGGCCTGGCGCCCGTCATAACGGTCGGCAGCGACGTCTACGGACGGTTAGTACCCGACGAGGTGGACGGCATACTCGGCAAATATACGGATAAATGACCGAGCTGAGCCTTTATGTCCTCGACATCGTTCAAAACAGCGTGACGGCGGGCGCTTCGCGCATAGACGTCGGGCTTGAGGAAAGCGGCGGCGACCTGACCTTCACGGTGCGCGACGACGGGCGCGGCATGAGCCGCGAGCTGCTCGGCAGGGCGCTTGACCCGTTCACCACTACGCGCACCACGCGCAAGGTGGGGCTGGGGCTTCCCTTCCTGAAACAGCTCGCGGAGCAGACCGGCGGCTCGTTAGCTCTGGAGAGCGAGCCGGGCGCGGGGACGACCCTGACCGCCGTATTCGGCGCGCGGCATATAGATATGCCGCCTATGGGAGACTGGGCGGGCACGGTCACGACCTTAGTACAAGGCTCGCCGGATATCAGGTTCACATTCCGGCGCTCGGGCGGCGGCGGGGACTACTCCCTCGACACCGACGAGCTGAGGGAGGCGCTGGGCGGCGACGTGCCGCTGAACCACCCGGACGTCCTGATGTGGCTGAACGAATTTATTACCGAAAACGAACGCAATTTATAGTAAAGGAGTTTTACAGTTGAAATCATTGGAGGAACTGAGGGCCATTCGCGAAAAGGCGCGTGAGCAGATGACGCTGAGAAAAGAGGACGGCCCGCAGAGTACGCGCGTAATCGTCGGCATGGCGACCTGCGGCATCGCCGCGGGCGCGAGGCCCGTGCTGGCGGCGGCGGTCGAGCAGGTATCGCGCCGCAAGCTTGAAAACGTATCGGTCACGCAGACCGGCTGTATCGGGGTATGCCGCCTTGAGCCCATCGTCGAGGTTCTCGCGCCCGGCGAGGAGAAGGTGACATATGTGAAGATGACCCCCGAAATGATGGAAAAGGTTATCGCGGAGCATATCGTCAACAACCGGGTGGTGAAGGAATACACCATAGGCGCCGAGGAGCCCGGCCCGGCCGCGAATTAGAAGGAAGGTGAAGGCTTTGGATTTTGTAAGGTCACATATTCTGGTCTGCGGCGGCACAGGCTGCACCGCAAGCAAAAGCCCTCTGCTCATCGAGGAATTCGGCAAACAGCTTAAAGCGGCCGGACTTGAACGCGAGGTAATGGTAATACAGACCGGCTGCTTCGGGCTGTGCGAGCTTGGCCCCGTCGTCGTGGTATACCCCGAGGGCGCGTTCTATTCCCGCATAACGCCCGCCGACGTTGAAACCATCGTCTCCGAGCATATCCTCAAGGGGCGTATCGTAGCGCGCCTGCTGTACCACGAAACCGTGAGCCACGACAGCGTTAACTCGCTTAACGATACGAATTTTTACAAAAAGCAGCTGCGCATAGCGCTGCGCAACTGCGGCGTGATAAATCCCGAAAACATCGACGAGTATATCGCCATGGACGGCTATCAGGCGCTGGCCAAGGCGCTCACCGAACAGACGCCGGACGAGGTAATCCAGATCATGATCGACTCCGGGCTGCGCGGGCGCGGCGGCGCGGGCTTCCCGACGGGCCGCAAATGGCAATACGCCAAGTCATATAAGGGCGACCAGAAATACGTGCTGTGCAACGCCGACGAGGGCGACCCCGGCGCGTTCATGGATCGCTCCATACTCGAGGGCGACCCCCACTCGGTCATCGAGGCCATGATCATCGCCGGCTACGCCATAGGCGCCTCCCAAGGCTATATCTATGTGCGCGCCGAGTACCCCATCGCGGTTCAGCGCCTTGAGAAGGCCATAGGGCAGGCGCGCGAATACGGCCTGCTCGGCCAAAATATTTTCGGAACGGGCTTCGGCTTCGACCTGAGCATACGGCTGGGCGCGGGCGCCTTTGTGTGCGGCGAGGAAACCGCGCTCATCGCCTCCATCGAGGGCTGCCGCGGCGAACCCAGGCCCAGACCGCCCTTCCCCGCGGAGAGGGGCCTGTTCGGAAGGCCGACCATGAACAACAACGTCGAGACCTACGCCAATATACCCTGGATACTCATTAACGGCACCGAGGCGTTCGCGGCCATCGGCACCGAGAACTCAAAGGGCACGAAGGTGTTCGCGCTGGGCGGCAAGATCGTCAACACCGGGCTGGTGGAGGTGCCCATGGGCACCACCCTGCGCGAGGTAATCGAGGAGATCGGCGGCGGCTGCCCCGGCGGCAAGAAATTCAAGGCCGCGCAGACCGGCGGCCCGTCGGGCGGCTGTATACCCGCGGAGCATATAGACAAGCCCATAGACTACGAAAGCCTGTCCGCCATCGGCTCGATGATGGGCTCCGGCGGCCTGATAGTCATGGACGAGGACAACTGCATGGTCGATATGGCGCGCTACTTCCTCGACTTCACTGTGGATGAGTCGTGCGGCAAATGCACGCCGTGCCGCATCGGTACGCGGCGCCTGCACCAGATGCTCGACAAGTTCACCGAGGGCAGGGCCACATTAGAGGATATAGACATGATGGAGGAGCTGTGCGCCCATATCAGCAAAAACAGCCTGTGCGCGCTGGGGCAGACCGCCTCCAACCCCGTCCTGTCCACCCTGCGCTACTTCCGCGACGAATACGAGGCGCACGTCAGGGACAGGAAATGCCCGGCCCGCGTCTGCAAGTCGCTTCTGCAATATCTCATCATAGATAAGTGCAGGGGCTGCACGGCCTGCAAGCGCGTATGCCCGACCGACGCCATATCGGGCGAGGTTAAGAAGCTCCATGTCATAGACCAGGAAAAATGCGTTAAATGCGGCGCGTGTATGGAGACATGCAAATTCGCCGCCATCATTAAGGAATAACCCGCCGCGGTTCCCGCGGCGCACCGGTTCCCGGAATCAGGATTCCCGGAACCAAGCGCGCAAAAAACGTCAAGGCACTCAGAAAGGAATGGTTAACACATGGAAACCATAAAGCTCACCATAAACGGCAAAGAAGTCGAGGCGCCCAAAGGCTCGACCATACTTGAGGCCGCGCGCCTGACGGGCATAAATATCCCGACGCTGTGTTACCTTAAACGCATAAACGCCATAGGCGCCTGCCGCATATGCGTGGTCGAGGTAAAGGGCGCGCGCACCAACGTGGCGGCGTGCGCCTATCCGGCGGCCGAGGGCATGGTCGTCGAGACCAACACGGCCTCGCTTATCAAGGCGCGCCGCAACACGCTGGAGCTTATACTCTCCAACCACCGCATGGACTGCCTGACCTGCCTGCGCAACCGCAGCTGCGAGCTGCAGAAGCTGGCGGCGGATTTCGGCATACAGCATATCCGCTACGACACCGACAAGACCGAGCCGGAGATCGAGGACTCGTCGCTGCACCTTGTGCGCGACAACTCAAAGTGTATCCTGTGCCGCCGCTGCGTGGCGGTCTGCAAGTATAATCAGGCCGTCGCGGTCATAGGCCCCAACGACCGCGGGTATCAGACGCATATCTCGTGCGCGTTCGACCGCAATTTAGACGAGTCGCCGTGCGTGTCGTGCGGTCAGTGTACCGCCGTGTGCCCGACGGCCGCGCTCAACGAGAAGGACGACACCGAAAAGGTCTGGAAAGCGCTGGGCGACCCCGCCAAGCACGTCGTGGTAGGCGTCGCGCCCTCCATACGCGTGACCATCGGGGAGTGCTTCGGCGAGCCGGTCGGCACAAACGCGGAGGGCCGCATGGTGGCCGCGCTCAACCGTCTCGGCTTCGACCGCGTGTTCGACATCAACCACACGGCCGACCTCACCGTCATGGAGGAGGGCGTCGAGTTCATCAAGCGCCTTGAGACCAACGACCGCCTGCCGCTCATAACGTCATGCTCGCCCGCGTGGATACGCTTCGCCGAGATGTATTATACCGACTTCATACCCAACATGTCGTCGTGCAAGTCGCCTCAGCAGATGTTCGGCGCGGTCATAAAGACTTTCTACGCCAAGGAGCGCGGCATCGACCCCAAGGATATCGTCACGGTGTCCATCATGCCCTGTACGGCCAAAAAATTCGAGATACACCGCGAAAACGAGCAGGCCGTGGACGGGCTTCCCGACATAGACATCGCCATAACCACGCGCGAGCTGTCGCGTATGATATCGCGCGCGGGCATAATGTTCGGGGAGCTGGACGGCGAGCAGTTTGACGACATCGCCAGCACGGCCGGCCTTATCTTCGGCACGACCGGCGGCGTCATGGAGGCCGCGCTGCGCACCGTGGCCGAGATCGTGGACAAAAAGCCGCTTGAAAACGTCGAATTCACCGAGGTGCGCGGCGTCGCGGGCATTAAAGAAGCCGTCTATAAAATCGGCGGCAGGGACGTGCGCGTGGCGTGCGCCAGCGGCCTGACCAACGTCAAGCGCCTGTTAGACTCCATACGCGCCGGCGAGAAGCAATATGATTTCATCGAGGTCATGGCCTGCCCCGGCGGCTGCATAAACGGCGGCGGCCAGCCCGTACAACCGTCCTCGGTGCGCAACAATATAGACCTGCGCGAGGAGCGCGCCAAGGCCATTTACAACATGGACTCCGGCGCCGAGCTGCGCAAGAGCCATGAAAACCCGCTTATCAAGCGCATGTACGACGAGTATTTCGGCGAGCCGGGCGGCGAGAAGGCTCACCACGCGCTGCATACCACCTATAAGCGGCAGACCAAGTACAAGCTGGATTAAAACGCGGCGTGCTGAATATCGTTTGGGGGCGCGCTCACGCGCCCCACGCGCGTTATTTGATGGACGAAGCCGCCGCGCTCGCGCGCGGCGGCCAAAAGCGCCAGATCCTGCTGGCGCCCGAGCCGTTCTCGCACGAGACCGAGCGTTTGCTGTGCGAGCTGGGCGGCGACGCCATCTCGCTGTCGTGCGAGGTGCTGACCTTCACGCGCCTTATACACCGCGTGCTGGCCGCCGAGGGCGGCCTTGCCGACGCGCGCCTCGACCCCGCGGGGCGCCTGCTGCTGCTGTCGCGCGCGCTCGAAGCCGTGCGCCCGTCGCTGACGCGCTGGGGCCGCAAGGCCGGCTCGCCGCTGTTCTTAGAGCGCCTGATGGCGACCATAGACGAGCTGAAGGCCTATGAGGCAAAGCCCGAAGCGCTGTCCGTGCCGCCCGGCGAGGCGGCGTCCGGGCCTTCGGCCGGCAAGCTTAATGACCTGCGCCTCATCTGGGAGGCGTTTGACGCGCTGGCCGCGCGCGTATCGGTCTCCGACCCGCGCGACCTGCCGTCGCGCGTGGCCGAGCTGATAGACACGTGCCCCTACGCCGGCGGCACGCGGCTGTACATAGACGGCTTTATAAGCTTCACCGCGCAGGAGCGCCGCATAGTGTCCGCGTTCATACGCCGCGCGGACGCCGTGACCTTCTGCGCGCCCGCGCCGCCGCCGGGCTTTGAGGACGGCGCGGCGCACTGGGAGCAGCCGCGCGGGACGGCGGCCGCCCTTGAGCGCGAGGCCCGGCGTTACGGCGTTAAAGTAACCCACCATACCCTGCCTTGTGACGATACGGCGTACCATCCCGCCCTGCGCCGCGTCGAAACGCTCGTAATGGGCGGCGGGCCTGATATTCCCGATATTGAGAAAACGCCGCCGTCGCGGGACGCGCTGATACTGCACGAGGCGGCGGACGTTTTTGCCGAATGTGAGTGGGCGGCCGAGCTGGCGCGCTCGTGGGTTGACGGCCCGCAGGGCGTCCGCTGCCGCGACATAGTGATATCGGCGCCCGACTGGGAGCTGTACGGCGCGGCGCTGGAATCGGCGTGCCTGCGGCGCGGCCTGCCGCTGTTCACCGACAGCGCCGCGCCGCTGACGCACAAGGCCGCCGCGCGCTTTATGACTTCCGCGCTCGAGGCCGCTGCCGACGGCATGTCGGCCGACAGCGTTATCGCGCTGATAAAGACCGGGCTGACGCCGCTGACCGCCGACCAGTCGTTTATGCTTGAGGATTATATACGCGTCCACGGCGTCCAGGGGGCGCACTGGTCGCGCGCGGAGCCTTGGACGGCGCACCCGTCCGGCTGGGGCGAGACCGGCTTCTCGGAGCGCGACCGCGAACGGCTCGGCGCCGTAAACAGCGCGCGCGAACGGCTGCGCGGCCCGCTTACGGCGCTGCGAGCGGCCTTTGGAAGGGTGCGCTCGGGGCTTGGCTATACGCGCGCGCTGTATGACTTCTGCGAGTCTATGGAGCTTCCGCAATCACTGGCCGCCAACTGCGAGCGGCTTGAGGCGCGCGGCCTTGAGCAGCAGGCCGCCGAGGGGCGGCGTCTGTGGGACGTGCTGTGCCGCGCCATGGATACCTGCGCGGAGCTGATAGAGAATTGGGAGTGCGCGCCGGATACATTTAATCATCTGTTCGGGCTGTGCCTGACGCAATACGGCGTCGGCGTCATACCCATCGCGCTCGACCGTATGCAGGCCGGGCCTTACGACCGCCTGCGACGGCGCGCGCCGCGCCGCCTGATCATGCTCGGCGCTTCCGAGCCGTTCATGCCGCGCGCGAACGAGGCGCCCGGCCTACTGACCGACGAGGAGCGCGTTCTGATCGAGCTTAACGGCGTGTCGTTAGCCCCGCGCGCCGAGGAGCGCGCCTCGCGCGAGCTGTTCAATCTGTACAGGTGCTTCTCGATGCCGTCCGAGACCTTAGCCGTGTGCCGCCCTGTCGCCATAGACGGCGCGCCGTCAAGACCGTCGCTGTTTTTCGAGCGCCTCGCGGCCCTATGGGACGGCGCGGATAACGAGCCGGAGGTCGGGCTGGCGGCGGACGCCGGATCCAAAGCGGACGCCGGGCCTTGGGTTTCAGGCCGCGCGCCGCTCGGCGAGCGCAGCGCGGGCATCTTGTTTTCCGGCGGCGGCGCGCTGTCGCCTATCCGTATGCAGACTTATCAGACTTGCAGGTTCCAATATTTCGCGCGTTACGCGCTCCGGGCGCGCCCGCGCCCTGAGCCGGGGCCGCGCCCGTCGGCCGCCGGCTCGCTGATACACGACGCCCTGCGCGTGATGGTGGAGGGCGTCATGGAGCGCGGCGGGTTCCGCGCCGTGACGCGCGCGGAGGCGCTTGAGATGGCCGGCCGCGCGGCCGGCGAGTACGCCCGCGCTCTGCCGGGCCGCGAGCTGCGCACGGCGCGCGAGCTGCGCCTGCTCGCGGGGCTGCGCGCCCCG
>WRLW01000026.1 GCA_009777435.1 Oscillospiraceae bacterium
AAATGGCGCGCGAAAGCCATCATTGTCGTGCCGGAATCCAAGAATATCGAGCGCACATCCCCCAGCAGCTCAACCGCCGCCGCCGCCAGCGCGTTTTTTATGTGGGCGTTTTCACCCTCGCGCTCGGAATACCGCGCCTCCGGCTGGAATAGATACTGCCTGTTAACGCGGGCCTTGCCGTGACTGCGCAAAATCGCCCCGGCCCGCTCCCAGTGGGCGAGGTCGCGCCGTATGGTTTTAGGCGTAAAGCCCGGAAATTGATTAAACAGCTGTTCGGTGCCGACCTCGCCGTGGGCCTGTATATATTCCAGCACGGCGGCCCTGCGCTCGATCATATCCATACCCCCAAGTCTTTAGCTTAGTTTAGCACAGCTGCCCATATGCCGCAAGCCGGCGGACAAAATAAACCTTGCTGTGTCCATATGGACACACGAGGGTAAGAATTATTCCGCTCAAATTCATTTGACCGCGCGGCCCGCGTTTGATAAAATGATTTCGTTCACCGCGTCGGGAATAAAAAAGAGAGGCGGGACGTTATGGAATATCCCAAGATCGGCATCCGTCCGGCTATAGACGGCCGCTGGGGCGGTATACGGGAGTCTCTTGAGCGGCAGACAATGGGCATGGCGCGCGCGGCCGCGAGGCTTATAAGTGAAAACCTTTTCTATGCCGACGGCACGCCTGTCCAATGCGTTATAGCGGATTCGACCATCGGCGGCGGCGCCGAGGCGGGTGCCTGCGCCGTGAAATTCTCCAAAGAAAACGTCGTCGGCACGCTGACGGTGACGCCGTGCTGGTGCTACGGCAGCGAGACCATGGATCTCTCCTCCGACACGGTAAAGGCCGTGTGGGGGTTTAACGGCACTGAGAGACCGGGCGCCGTATACCTTGCCGCCGTATTGGCGGCGCACGCGCAGCGCGGCCTGCCCGCGTTCGGCATATACGGGCGCGACGTGCAGGACTCGGGCGACGCCTCCGTGCCGGAGGACGTGAGGGAAAAGATACTGCGCTTCGCCAGAGCGGCCGCGGCCGTCGGGCAGATGAAAAACAAGGCTTATGTGGGGCTTGGCTCGGTCTCTATGGGTATCGCCGGCTCCTTCTGCGACCCGGCGTTTTTCCAGAAGTATCTGGGCATGAGGGCCGAATGGGTGGACATGACCGAAATCCTGCGCCGCGTGGATCTGGGCGTGTTCGACCGGGATGAATTCAAAAAAGCCCTCGCCTGGACAAAGGAGCGCTGCGAGGAGGGCTTCGACCCCAACAGGGAGGAAAAGCGCTTCACCCGCGAGCAAAAGGACGAACAGTGGGAATTCGCGGTCAAGATGACGCTTATCGTAAAGGATATCTTACTCGGCAACCCAAAGCTGGCCGAGATAGGCTTCCACGAGGAGGCGCTTGGAAGAAACGCCGTCGCCGGCGGCTTCCAGGGGCAGCGCATGTGGACGGATCACAAGCCGAACGGCGACTTCACCGAAGCCATCCTGACCTCCACCTTCGACTGGAACGGTAAAAAACGCCCGACCATTCTGGCCACCGAGAATGACGGCCTTAACGGGGTGTCCATGTTGTTCACGCATTTGATGGACGGCGCGGCCTCGGTTTTTGCCGACGTGCGGACGTATTGGAGCCCCGAGGCCGTGGAGCGCGTCACAGGCTGGAAGCCGGACGGCAAGACTAAGGACGGGTTTATCCACCTCATCAACTCCGGCGCGGCGGCTCTGGACGGCAGCGGCGGCGCCAAAAACCAAAAGGGCGAGAGCGTCATGAAGCCTTGGTGGGATATGACGGACAAGGACATTGACGCCTGCCTGAAGAAAACCAAATGGTGC
Source organism: Oscillospiraceae bacterium (assembly GCA_009777435.1). Taxonomy (GTDB): domain Bacteria; phylum Bacillota; class Clostridia; order Oscillospirales; family UBA929; genus WRMG01. The sequence continues at coordinate 1,830 of WRLW01000026.1, forward strand.
CCCGCCAACAACGACTACTTCCGGGGCGGCGGCTTCTCGTCCAAATTTGAAACCGAGGGCGTCATGCCCGTGACCATGCTGCGCTTGAATATGATTGACGGGCTTGGCCCCGTTATGCAGATTGCCGAGGGCTACACCGTGGATTTACCCGAAAAAGTCAACCACGCGCTGCTGTACAGGACAGACCCGGCGTGGCCGTCAACATGGTTCGCGCCCATACTGACCGGCAAGGGCGCTTTTACCGACGTATACGGCGTGATGGCCAACTGGGGCGCGAACCACGGCGCGTTCTGCCACGGGCACAAGGGCGCCGATCTGATAACCCTTTGCTCAATGCTCCGCATCCCGGTCTCCATGCACAACGTGGACACGGTATTCCGCCCGCATGTCTGGTCGGCGTTCGGCACGGCGGACGGCGAAGGGGCCGACTACCGGGCCTGCCGGGCATACGGGCCGCTGTATAAGTAATGGGAGGCGGCGTAACCGTACAGATATACACGGGCGGCTTCGATTCGGCGCCGGAGCCTCTTGATATCCCGTCGATACTGAAAAAGCTCGAAAAAATCCGCCAAAGGGCAAATATCGCGGGCGTCATGATCGGCTGGAGCCCAAATGCCGATATCGGCGCTATCGCGGGCTTTCTCAGGCGGCACGGAATCGGCGTATATCTGTGGCTCCCGGTGTTTTCAGGCTGGGACGGGCTATCCCCGCTTATGGGCGGGCAGGGGCGTCCCGCAGAGCAGGGGTATCTGGCCGAGAAGGGCGAGAGATTCGATTTCGGCTGTCCGGCAAACCCGGAAAACGTCCGGCATGTCATACGGATATTTGAGGAGCGTTACGCCGCCGGGCCGTATGACGGCATTTTTCTGGACAAGATACGCTTCCCCAGCTTTATAAGCGGCATACAGCCCGTTTTGACCTGCTTCTGCCCCCACTGCCGCCCGCTTCACGGTATATCGGAGCGTTTCGAGCCGCGCGGCGGCGAGAACCCGCTGGGCATCACAGCGTATGAGGGTCTCCGCTATACCTTGGCCGACGAGGCCCTCGCGGGCCTGTTTGCCTACAAGTCGGAGGCCGTTACCGCGTCCGCCGCCGTTTTGTCCGGGTATTTCCGCAAACGCGGCTATAAGGTGGGGCTTGACCTGTTCGCGCCCTTCCTGTCGTATTTCGTGGGGCAGGATTACGGGAAGCTGGCCCCATACGCCGATTTTATCAAGCCCATGTTTTACAGGAAAACCAACGCGCCCGCCGGCATACCCTTTGAGCTTGACATGTACGCGGCCGCGTTCGGCGGCAGTCCGCAAGAGATCGAGGGCCGCGGGCGTTATCTGTTGAAAACGCTGCAAACCTCCGGGATCGGCATGGATTTCATCAACCGCGAGATCGCCGGGATACGCGAAATCGCCGGGGACGTGAAGCTCTACGCCGGCATTGAGGTCAATTATCACGAGCGCGTGGCGCCTGTCACCGCGCGGTACATACAGGAGAATGTAACAGGCATAAAAAACGCGGACGGCATAGCCCTGTCCTGGGATCTATGCTCCACCCCCGGCCAGAACCTTGACGCGGCGCTCATGTATATAAAGCAATAGCCCGCTCTCCCGAGGCGCAGGAAGGTTAGAAAGGACAGTCAATATGTTTAACGGTTTTTCACAGCGCACCATAGACTTTATGTGGAACCTCCGCCTGAACAACGAGAAAGCGTGGTTCGAGGCGCACAAGGAGGATTTCAGGCGTGACTTTCAGACCCCGGTAAAGACCTTGGGGCAGGAGGTATTTGGGCTGATAACGGCCGATTACCCCGACCACGGCTTTATCCACAAGCTTTCGCGCATATACAAAGACGCCCGGCGCGTACGCGGCGGCGAGCCGTACAGGTGCAGCCTGTGGTTTTCCATCGAGCGCCCCAGCGAGGAATGGACTTCCACCCCCGTATTCTGGTTTGAGCTGTCTCCCGAGAGCTGGAGCTATGGGTTAGGATACTATCAGGCAAGGCCGTCCACCATGGCAAAGCTGCGGGCGCGCATCGACCGCGACCCGAAGAAATTTGAAGCGCTCATAGCCCCGCTCGAAAAACAGGATGAGTTTGTGCTTGACGGTGAGGAATACGCCCGCAAAAAAGAAGCGCCGACGGCCAAGACCGCCGCGTGGTACAACAGGAAGTCCCCGTCCCTTATGCATCTGAGCGGCCACGGCGAGGAGCTGTTCTCCTCTGAGCTGACCGGCCGGCTTATCAGCGGGTATAAGTTTCTGATGCCGTTTTATGATTTTTTCATAACATTGGATTCCGACCCCGACCCTGAACGGCCATAGGCGGCCGTAAAGCCGTACGCTCTTACCTCGGTTTGTTTTTCAGCCGCTTGCGGTATTCGCTTGGCGTCACGCCCATATAGCGCTTGAAAATTTTCGCGAAGTAATACGCGTTTTCAAAGCTGAGCGTGTCGCTCACCTGCCCGATCAGGCAATTTTCACTCTTTAACAGCTCACAGGCTTTTTGGATCTTGCAGCCGTTGACGAAATCCATAAAATTCTCGCCGCAGTGCTTTTTATATATGGCCGAAAGATACCCCGCGGAAAGGCATACATGGCCGGCCGTTTCATACAGGGTTATGCGCTTGTTGATGTTCTCATAGACATATAGCTTAACCTGCTCTATGACCTCGCCGTGGCGGGATGTTCCGGGCTGCAGCGCCGACTGCAGCTCGTTTTTTACGGCCGCCAGAAAGCGGACGACGCTCTCCCTTGTGGACAGGCGCCTGATTTGCTCGTAGCCCGCGGCGGAATTGGAAAACATGGTGTTATCCGGTAATGCGGCGAGGGTCTCGCAGATGGTGAAATAAAGCTCGGTACACAGCCAAAACGCGTGTGATTTTTCATGCGGCACATGCTCTACGCGCGCTATCGCGCGCTCAAGAAGGGCGGCGCAGCCCGTGGCGTTTCTGCCGTTAAGCTCTTTTTTCAGGGTGCCCGAAATTCCGCTCAGCCCGAGCGGGACATATTTTATCTCCGGCATATCACCGTAGCGGATAAACCGCGTCCCCGTCAGGTAAAAATAATTGAGCATGGCAAAAATCTGCTCCCGGCATTCGCGCAGCCCCTCCTTGCCCGACAGCGCGTCGGTCACAAGGATGCAAGGCTCGATTCCCGTGATGTCCGACGACGCTGACACAAGCTTCTTATAAAAAACGCCGAACTTTTCCCCGCGCGCCGCCGTATCGCCGCCCCAGACCAAAACCAAGACCTGCGGGCTTTGTGAATCCAAAACGGCGCAGATAATATTTGTAAAACAGTTCTTCGCGATCTCTTCGACGACTTCCCGCTCCCAGTAGAACAGCTCGTCAAAATCACAAGGCCCCGGATTTCGCGCCGAAAAATATTCGGGATATACAAAATGCACGGAGAGCAGAACATACCTGTCCAGAACGCCCGCCCTGCCCATAATCTGCTCCGGTTCGGCGGGGAAATCCTGCATAAGCAGCCTAAGATTTTCGGATAAAAGCTGCTCCCGGCTGATCTGCTTAACGCCCTGCTCAAACCGGAAATCCTTTTCGGTCTGCCTTTTGCCCGACTCCTGCTTCGCTTTCACGAGGCTCTCGCGCAGCGTGCCGGAGTCAAGCTGCGCTTTTATAAGATAATCCGCGGCGTTAAAGCGCAGGCTTTCGCGCACAAGCTCAAATTCCTGCAAATTAGTCAGCATTACGAACACGATTTCGGGATAAGCCTCGACCGTATGCTTCAGCAGCTCGATACCGTCCATAACCGGCATATTGATATCGGCTATAACAATATCGGGCTGTAAAAGCTCAATAGCCTCAAGCGCCTGCTTGCCGTTGCGGGCGTCGCCCACAAGCTCGCAGTTCTCCGCGTTCCAGTCCAAAAGGGTTTTGATACCGGCGAGAATCAGCGGCTCGTCGTCAACCAGCAGTACCTTATACATCCCGCGCCTCCTTCCTGATACGAACGGTGGCGCGGGTAAATTTACCCGGCTCGCTTTCATATGAAAGCCCGCACTCTTTGCCGTAAACGAGCTTTAGCCGCTCGTCTACATTTGAGACCCCGATACCCGCCATCCCCTTGGGATGCGGGTTTTGCGGCGAGGCGAAAAGCGCCGCTATCTCATCGGGCGACATGCCTATGCCGTTATCCTCCACAAAAATCAGTAAGTAATCGCCGTCCTCGGCCGCCTCCACGCTGATTCCGCCGCATTCGCCCTTGGGGACTATCCCGTGGAATATCGCGTTCTCAACCAGCGGCTGCAGCGAAAACTTTACGATAAGAAAATCGCGCAGGCGCGCGGGTACGCAGTCTTTGAATTCCAGCAGCTCCATAAAACGCACGGACTGGGTGTCCATATAGTCTTTGAGCAGCGACAGCTCCTCCTCCAGCGTTATCTTATCCCCTACTCCCTTGGCGAGATTTTTAAGAAGATTTGAGAGGCTGCGCACCGCCTTCTCGATGCCCGCGCTTTTCTGGATAACCGCCATCCAGCGGATGGAATCCAGCGTATTGTATAAAAAGTGCGGGTTCACCTGGCTCTGCAGCAGCGCTATTTCGTCATTCTTCTGCCTGTAGTGCATCTCCTCGGTTTCGCGTAAAAGGATGTTGATGCTGTCGGTCATCTCATTTACCGTCCGGCCCACGTCGGCAATCTCGTCCCCGCCCTTCTCGATAGCCGGGTCGCGGATAAATTCGTTTTCAGCCAAGCGCTTGAGCTGCCGCGTCAGCCTGTTGAGCGGCTTTGTGATGATATTTCCCAGCAGCACCGCGAAAACAAGCGACACCGTTAACGAGGTCAGCACGATGACCACCGTTGTAAACAGTATCGCGTTCGAGTCTGCCGACAGAAACGTAACGTCTGCGCGGCTGTACAGCCTCAATCCGGCGTAGAGCAGCGGGGCGCTTTGTATCTTGTAGATGCGCCCGTCCTGCGTCAGGGTGTTTTCGTTTTTCAAGTCCTCCGGCTCAAAAGCCTCCGGCAGCCCCGCGAACCCCGCCGGAACCACATTGCCGCCCTCGTCCGCCACAAAGATGCTCCCGGGCAGATAAAGCGACAGCGTGTCGCTGATAAAAGCGCAATCCATCTCTATGTACACCCAGCCGCGCTGAACGGCGGCGGGAATCTCATAAACGCGCCTCAGCACGACCACGGAGGCCCTGCCGTCGCCGATAGACGGCGCGAGCATGACGATTTGCTGCCAGCCGTTTTTAAGGAGCAGCTTAAAGACGTCGCTTCGCGTTACCCTGTCTACATCCGAGGTCTTGTTAAAGGCGCGCGCCACGGCCTGAGCGCGCACACCGCTGTCATTAAAGGCTATCAGGCGCGTCACATACCGCTCGACAGCCGAATGCGCGCCGAGGTATCTCTGCAAAGCGTTCTGCGCCCGCAGTACAGTCCGCGTTTGTTCGACCGTCTGCATCCGCTCGTTTCGCATACCGCGCGCCACGTCAAGGTCATAGGCGCAAAGGCTTCCCAGCGACGACAGCTCCTCCAGACCCGAATTGAGACGGGTCTGCACCGTTTGCAGGTTCAGGATGTCTATATTATCGGCCTTCTCGGTTATGATTCCGGCCAGATAACTGTAAAGATAGACATTACTCAGCACGCCGACTGTCAATACGCAAGCGGCGGAAGAAAGTATGATCTTAAATTTCAGGCTTTTAGGCATGTCCGCCCTCCGTTAACCCCCCTCTTCATTATATAACACCGCGTCCGTTTCGTAAACGGATTATTGAAAAATTAAAGGTTCGTAAAATAGTATTCATTTGCGGCGTCAGGTTGAAGAAATACATTAAAATAGTATTTATTTCGCCCCAAATACTACATTCACAGTAATGATTTACACGGGTATACTTTTAACCGTGGGAACCGGAGAAATCCGAAAATTCCGTATTATTTTAATAGGAGGGCGTTTTATGAAAAAACTAATGGCCGTATTAACCTGCCTGACCATCGCTTTCAGCCTTGCGGCTTGCGCGAACACCCCCGCGGACAATATTCCCGTCTCGACTCCCGCACCCGACTCCGTCGGCGGCGCCAAGCCCGCCCCTGAATCCGACGCCGCCGAACCCGCCGCTCCCGCCGGGAACATCAGGGTAGCAAACTGGGATACGGATACCATGATTTACATGCCGCCCATGCTCAGCGCGTTCGAGGCGGCCAACCCCGGTATTACTGTCGAGATAATCGACATCCCGTCGGCGGACTACACCCAGAGGCTCAGCGTTATGCTCAACGGCGGCAGCGACTTTGACGCCTTTTGGATCAAGGACGGCGACACCACAAAGGGACTTGCCGACAGGGGCCAGCTCGCCGACCTCTCCGGCTATATAGCCCGCGACGGCATAAACCTCGCGGACTTCAGCGGGCTTGCCGAGCGCTTTGTAATGGACGGCAAAACCGTGGCCATCCCCGTAAGCACCGGCTACTATGTGCTGTTCTACAACAAGGACATCTTCGACGCGGCGGGCGAGCCTTATCCGAGTAACGACATGACATGGGCCGACTGGGAGGCCATGTGCGCAAGGCTGACCTCCGGCAGCGGCGTCGATAAGAAATACGGCGGCCTGCTGCACACCTGGAACGCTCTGGTGCAAAACTGGGGCGTACAAGACGGCAAGCACACAATCATGGACACGGACTACAGCTTTTTCAAGCCCCATTACGAAATGGCGCTGCGTATGCAGGACGCCGGCACAATCATGGACTTCGGCACCCTTAGAAGCGGCAACATTCATTATTCCGGCCCGTTCCTGTCCGGCGACATCGCCACCATGCCTATGGGCACTTGGTTTATCACCACGGTGATTCAGAGGACTCAGGAGGGCGAGAGTGATATAAACTGGGGCATAGCCGCCATTCCGCGTCCCGACGGCGTGCCGCAGGGCTGGACTGTCGGCTCCGTCACTCCTTTCGCCATCAACGAAGCCTCCGGCAACAAGGACGCCGCCTGGGAGTTCGCGAAGTTTATCTCCAGCCCCGAAGGCGCCGAGCTTTACGCGGCGGGCTTCGCCTTCCCCAGCCGTTCCACCGACGCGACCCTTCAGGCCATAGCGACCTCCGAGGGTATGCCCGACGACGCGCTTCAAGCGCTCAAGGTCGCCAACATAAGCCTTGACCGCCCGATGCTGGATCATGTCCTCGAGGTAAACCAAATGCTCGGAGAACAGCATGGCCTTATTATGCTGAACGAAATCTCGGTTGACGAGGGCCTTGCCGAAATGTCAAGGCTGTCCAAGGAAATCCAGGGCGCCCCATAGCAGTTACAGCCGCGGGGGCGGGCCGCGCGCCCGCTCCCGCGCTTATCCGAGGAGGTGTGTATCGTGCCGGTCAACGCCGCGGCAAAAACCAAAAAGCGCCTGCCGCTGGGTATGCGCAACTCTTTGATAGGCATTTCGTTCATACTGCCGAATTTCATCGGGTTTTTTATATTCATTCTCATCCCCGTATGCTTCTCGTTCGTTCTCTCGGTTATGAAGTGGGACGGTTTCAATGAAATGACCTTTATAGGTCTGGATAATTTCAGGGCCATATTCGGGCAGTCCGCGTTTCGCAATTCTCTTGCCAGAACCTTAACCTTCACGGCCGTAACGGTTGCAATCACTACCTTCGCGGCGCTGGGATTAGCCGTGCTGCTCAACAAAAAAATCTTGTTCAAGGGCATTTTCCGCAGTTCGATCTTCTTCCCGTATATCGCGAGCATGGTTTCGATTGCCGTGGTGTGGCGGCTTATGTTCATGCGCAATTTCGGCCCTATCAATGAGTTTCTCCGCTTTATGGGCGTCTCCGACCCGCCCGGCTGGATCGCCACCACCCAATGGGCGCTGCCCGCCGTTATGATCGTGTATATCTGGAAATTTATGGGCTATTACATGATAGTGTATCTCGCGGCTCTGCAGGATATCCCCGTGGAACTGCGTGAGGCGGCTTCCATAGACGGCGCGAGCGGCTTTCAGTTTTTCTGGCGCGTCGCGGCGCCCATGCTCAAGCACGCCACCTTCTTTGTGGTTATGATGCTTATGATCAACAGCTTTAAGAGCTTTGACCTCATTTTCGCCATGACCGAGGGCGGGCCGGGCCAATCCACAACGCTGCTGTCGCTCTACATATACAACAGGGCGTTTATCGCGTTTGACTACGGGCAAACCAGCGCGGCCGCGCTCATCCTGTTTGCCATAATCGCCGCCGCGACCATATTGCAGCTCAGGGTCGAGAGGAAAATGTCCCTGTGAGCAAGTGCAAGTCTCGCTGAAGGAGGGGCGGATTACATGATAGAAAAGAAAAACCGCGCGCTTAAAAGCGCCGTCTATATTTCGCTTATCGCGCTGGCCGTCATAACGCTGCTTCCCCTCATCTGGATGCTGTCGGCCTCGCTCAAGCTGGATAAGGATGTTTTCACCATACCGATCCGGTGGATCCCCGCGAATCCGAGGTGGGATAACTATGTAAGGATTTGGGACAAAGTGCCCTTTTTGCAGTTTACCTCCAACTCATTCAAGCTCTCCCTCACCGTCACGGCCGTTCAGGTGCTTACGTCCAGCTTCGCCGCCTATGGCTTTGCCAAGTGCCGCTTCAGGGGGCGCGACGTGTTGTTTTTCGCTTATGTCTCCACCATCGCCATACCCTGGCAGGTATATATGCTGCCTCAGTACACCATGATGCGCATGATGGGCCTGCTCGACTCCCATACGGGCTATGTGTTTATGCAAAGCTTTATCGCTTTCGGCGTATTTCTGATACGGCAGTTTTACCGCAGTATCCCGGACGAGCTTTTAGAGGCCGCGCGGATAGACGGGCTGAGCGAATACGGCATATACTTCCGCATAATGCTGCCGTTATCAAAGCCCGTCATAGCGACCCTGAGCATATTCAGCTTTGTCAACATATGGAATGACTTTATGGGGCCGATGCTGTACTTCGACTCCATGGGCAAGCGGACGATCCCGCTCGGGATACGCATGTTTCTCGGACAGTATTCCACCGAATACGGGCTTATGATGGCGGCGTCGGTGCTGTCCCTGATTCCGGTGCTGATTGTTTTCCTCATGTTTCAGCGGCTCTTTGTCCAAGGCATCGCCACAAGCGGCATGAAAAATTAGGAGGCGCCTATGCTTCACATTAAGCTTAAAGCCGCGGCGGATAACGCCGTCGGGATACTGCGCCGCAATCTGCCTGGGTTTACATACGCCTTTCAGAGCTCCAGCAGTGTGAATAATTTTTACAGGCCCGCCGGCAACGCCGAATGGACGACCGGGTTTTGCACCGGTCAATACTGGCTGGCTTATGAGCATACCGGCGGCGCGGATTTCCGCGAGGCGGCGCTCGTACAGACGGACAGCTTTTTGAGGCGCATCGAGAACCGCGCCGACGTGGATCACCATGACATGGGGTTTCTTTACACGCCCTCCTGCGTGGCGGCGTATAAGCTGACCGGCAGCGAGACCGGAAAAAGAGCGGCCATCCTCGCGGCGGATAACCTCATGGCGCGCTTTCATGAAAAAGGACAGTTTTTCCAGGCTTGGGGGCGGTTCGGCGCGCCGGAAAACCACCGCCTGATCATTGACTGCCTGATGAATCTGCCGCTGCTCTACTGGGCCGGCTGCGTGACGGGCGACCCCGCCTACCGTGAAAAGGCCCTCGCGCACACCATGACCAGCCTTGAGACCCTTGTGCGCGAGGATAACTCCACTTACCACACCTTCTATTTTGACCCCGAAACAGGAAACCCCCTGCGCGGCGCGACGCATCAGGGCTGCCGCGACGGCTCGGCGTGGGCGCGCGGTCAGGCGTGGGGCGTATACGGGCT
>WRLW01000027.1 GCA_009777435.1 Oscillospiraceae bacterium
ATCCGACAGCCCGAGCATATAGTCGGCCGAGACGCCGAAATACAGGCAGATTTGGGACAGCACCTCAACGGACGGGTAAAAAGAATTTTTCTCATAACCCGATACCGAGGCGCTAACGATATTCAGCCTGTCCGCAAGCTGCTGCTGGGTAAGGCCCTTGCTCTGCCGCAACGCTTTTAACCGTAAGCCAAACAGTTCCACAGTGGCCACCCCGCAACTGATAAAACAATAACCGCTATTTACATATTATATAATCAAGCAGTGTGCCGGATTCGTCTGAGAGGTAGAGGATATTGCCCTGTCTGGCATTAAAGCCCATCTGTATTTTGCGCAAGTCTTTTTTGTCGGCGCTGCCTTTGCCGGCAAGCGTGAGCGTCTCGCCCGGCTCGACTTTGGCGGCGGGGAACTCCCAGCGGAACAGGTTGTCGATATCGTTGCTGAGATACAGGCCGCTTGTGTTAACCGTTTCGGTTCCGGTATTGAGCAGTACGCATCCGTTACGCTGCGACGAGGCGTAGGCGTCGCTGAAAATAAGCGGGGGCGGCTCATAGCGCGTCACGAGCGTGACGTTTACGGCGCCGGACGGAACGTTGTCGGTTGAAATGGTGATATCAGGCTCATAAAGCTTATTGCCGTCTATTATCCAGTGGTCGAAAACCGTGTGTTTGTCCAGCGCGGGGCTGAGCGGTATGGTCATGTTAGGGAAGTATACGGCCGATGTGCCGCGCTGCGTCCCGATGACGGCCTCGCCGCCGGTGACGGTAATCGAGACCGCTCCGGCGTAACCGAACTCTCTGGTGAGGTTCTCTCGGATATACTCGCCGCGCCGCCGCGCGAACGCTTTCATGGCGTCGTGGTTGCCGAATACGTTGCCAAGCGAAGTCCAATTCGCGTATTTATGCGCCGCGAAAGCGGCGTCTAATTCGTTTGCGGCTTCCCCGTAAAGCGAGGCTATGTATGACGCCACGGCGTCCTCCGTGATCACGTTTGAAGTAAGGTCACACATTATGACCGTGAATTTCTCGGCCATATCGGGACGCTTTAGTATAGCGGAGAGCAGAGGGCTGTTTTTGGAGCCGCCGATAACAGTCCTGAATGTCGCTTTCCTGTAGTCGTCGCCGTAAAGGCCGAGCGTCCAGTCAAGGTCGTACATTATATACCGCCAGCGCCCGTCAAGCTCAGGCGCGAGGCCGTCAACCTGCGGGCCGGTATAGCGCCAGCGCTTTAAGTTATTATTGGGCCAGTCGTCGTTGCCCATGTATATCTCAAACGCGTAGTACAGCAGCAGGTTGTCGATGTCTATCAGCGCTTCCAGCTCGGCAAAGGTGCGGTCGTCGAGCAAATTTTTGCGCGAGTATTCGGCGTCTATAACTTTCAGATCCTCGACCACGCGCGTGTTCTCGCTCCTGTACCACTGGTCGCCGTCGCCTATGATGTCAAAATTCTTGGTGGGCGCTTCGTATTTGTCCTGTAAATACTGCTCGTTCACGGTAACTATAAGCCACGCGAAGCCATAGTATTCGCCGTTGACAAACACCGACGCGGCGCGCACGGGCGTCACCTCGTTGAAGCCGGCGTCACGCGCGAGCTTGGAAGCCACTTCGTTTCGCAGCATAGCGAAATTGCGGTCATTCGCCCCGTTGCGCAGTACAAGGGTATCGAATTTACGGAGCGGTGTACCGTAAGAGTCCAGAATCGGGTCGTAATCTGAGTAGTCGTCGTTGGAAAAGAAGTCGTAATGGAACTTGCCGGCGTCCGGCTCGTATTCGCTGCGCGCTATCAGGCGCAGTGATTTCTGGGTTTCCGCGCGCGACCAGCCGCCCTGAACGCGCAAGCCCGCGGCCTGGGCGATAACGCGGTCGCCTTCGGGCGTGAAAACCTCGACGTAGACCGGACGCTCGCCTTCGCGGCCGCGCAGGTTGAAATTGGCCGGGGCGGGCGGATCAATCCTGCCCCGGGGGTTGTCTCTTATATAGTCGTCACGCAGCCGGCCTTCGACAAAAATTCCGGTATCGTAGTCATAGAGATGCTCGTCGTCGGTGGAAATGGAGAACACCAGCGTGTCAAAACGGCTGTCGATATCGCCGCCCACAAAATATGTCTGTACAAGCGGCCTGGTCGTAAAGTCGTCGTGTACGGCTATGGCCTTTAGCACAAGTGTGTTAACGCGGTCGAGGGTCTCGACCGAAAGCGGCTCGGAATATTCTTCGGAAGCACTTGTAGGTTCGGAACCATCTGTGGTATAATAAATTTTAGCGTCCGGAATAGACGAAATTATCGAAATTTCGATGGATTCTTCATAGAAGCCGCCCGCTTGTGAAAACGCGAGACGCAGCCTCTCCGCCTTGACGGCGGCGGTTTCCTCCGTGTCGTCAGGCACACCCGTAATTTCAGGGGGAGGCGTGTCGGGCAGCGCGGTGCGGCCCGCGGGGAACGCGTTGAGCGTCAGCGCGGACACCGCCAGCAGCGCCGCGGCGAATAAGAGAACAGCTATGCGGCGTATGGCCATGATTTTGCTCCTTTCGGGATGGTGGATGGGTATGCGGTATCGTTACGAACGAAAATATTTCCTTAATACACATACGGCGGCCGTACTAAGGGGCAGGGCCGCGGCCGTTATGCGACCCGACGCCCATTCGGGCGGCGTTTATGTGGTCAACAACCTTTATCTTGACGACATGTACGGCTCATTTTATCTTGATAAGCAGCTCGGAAGCATACGCCGCGAAAAATACCGCGTCCGGCATTATAACAACGACCTGTCGTTTATCAGGCTGGAGCGCAAGGTTAAAAACGGGCTGGTGTCGTATAAGGAAAACGCGCGCATAACGGCCGAACAGTATGAGATGATACGCAAAGGGGAATTCGCGTTCGCGCTTGAGGCGGGCGACCCGCTGCTTGAATCGCTGGGCGCTCTGCATAATCTGAGGACATTGCGCCCGGCGGCGGAGTTTTCCTACATACGCGAGGCTTATATATACGGGCCGGGTAATGTGCGAGTGACATTTGACAGCCAAATCGGCGGGGATATTCCGGGCTTCCCGCCCGATAATTGGACGCCGCCCGGGCCGGGAGGCATGGTCGAGGTCAAGTACGACGGCTTTCTTCCAAGCGTCATATCCGATTTGCTCGGCGGCCTGCCTATTGTCTGGACGGATATGTCAAAATACTGCTATGTATACGAACGAGAGAGGGGACTATGGTCTTATGCGGGAAAGAGTATGGGAAATTATATCAAACACCACGCAGGTAGAGAGTCTTGACGCGGTAAATATCCTGTTCACCATGCTGATAGCCGCCGTGTGCGCGACGGTGATATTTTTGGTGTACCGCTTCTTCAACAGGGGAGTGGTGTACAGCTCGAGCTTCAATCTGCTGATTGTCATGGTGTGCGCCGTGACGGCGTTTATCATCATCACAATAGGGGCGAACCTTGTTTTGTCGCTGGGCATGGTGGGCGCTTTGAGTATAGTGCGTTTCCGCGCGGCGGTAAAGGATCCGCTTGACGTGGGGTTCCTGTTCTGGGGCGTCGCCGCCGGCCTGACGGCGGGCGCTCAGCTGCATATGGTTGCGCTTCTGGGAACGGCGTCCATCGCGGTGCTGTACATACTGTTCGTGCTGACGCGGATGGACAAGCGCAGCTTCCTGCTTATAATACGCTATGACGCCGAAGCCGAGGAGCCGGTCGCAAGCCTGCTCGCGCCGATGAAAACCAAGCTGAAAAACAAGACGCTGACACAGGACTATACGGAGCTGACCGCGGAGGTCAAGGTGCGCGGCGGAGACGTTTCGTTTATGGAGCCTCTGAGACAAACGCCCGGCGTCGGCAGCGCGACGCTTGTTGAATATACAGGCGACTACTCCTGATTCTATTATACCCCCACGCGGCGCATAATGCAATACATAATAAAGATGGGGCCGGACTTTTGTCCGGCCCGCCTGATTTACGTTTGGATCAGCCGTCAGGCCGCCGAAGCGCCGTAACGCACACCGCAAGCAAGGCCAGAAGCATCAGCAGCGCGAAGGGCCACAGGTCGTAGCACAGCGCGCCACGTATCAGATACGCGTGATAGCCGCCCAGCGAACCGGCCATAACCATCACCGGCAGAAGCGCGTATCGCGGGCGCGCGGCGGCGTAGAGCAGCATAAAGGCTTCGGCGAGATAAAAATACCTGTCGTGCATGGACGGGAGCAGCCAAGGTACGCCCAGCGTTATCATGGCGGCGTATACGGCCGTTTGGTCAGGGCGTTTGCGTAAAGCGTGCGCCGCCGCGGCTATGCAAAAAGCGGCGGCGAGGATGATCCCGGCGGTAAAATACGGCTGCTTGGGCGTATCCTTGGGCAAAAACGCGAATATGGAGGGCGCGTTCAGGGTCAGGTAGCTGCTGTAAATACCCGCCTGACCCGTGTAAACCCCGACGATGCGGCCCGGCGTCCAGCCCATAGCGGCGGCGGGCAGAGAGGTTATGATATAAGGCAGCGGGAACAGGACGGCGTGACGCGGCTTCACGCGCCCTGCCGCCCACAGCACGAGAAACACCGGCAGAAAGAAAACCGTCTGGAGCTTAAAGGCGAACGCGGCGCCGGCCATAATGACCGAGGTTTTGGGGCGGCCCGCCATCGCGCGCTCATATGACATTACGCAAAAAGCCGCGTATATCGAATCGCATTGCCCCCAATAGGCCGAATTGAGTATGAAGGTCGGCCATAGAAGCGCCGCCGCGAAAACGACGGCGGCAGACGCGCTTGACGAGCGCGCCGCCGCGGCGCGGTACAGCGCGGCGGCCAGCAGTATGTCAAAAAGCACCGACAGCGACTTGATGAGCAGGAGGTCGGATAAGGGCAGATATGATATCAAGGCCAGAAAGTAGAGATAGGGCAGGTTATAATTGCTGGTCGTAGTCCTCAGCGCGGCAAAGCCGCCGCCTGAACGGAATTCCTCCATCCACGGCTGTAAAAAATGGATATAGTCGGGCGACTTGTAATAAAAACAGGCCGCGCGCAGCAGTAAAGCGAACAGCAGCGCGGCGGCCATAAAGATATGCCGTTTTCCGATTTTATTCAGCATATATCGAATTTGAGACTGATGTCAAGCGCCCTGACCGTGTGCGTAAGCGCGCCTATGGATATCAGATCAACGCCCATGGCCGCCACCTCGGCCAAGTCGCGATTTCCCATATCGCCGGACGCCTCGGTTAAAGCGCGCCCGCCGATCAGCGCGACGGCCTCGCGCATGTCGTCCATGTTGTCGAGCATAATGATATCCGCGCGCGCTTCTATCGCCTGACGCACCTCGTCTAAGTCAGACGTCTCGACCTCGATTTTCAGCGTGTGCGGCGCGGCGCGCCGCGCCGCTTCCACGGCGTTTATGACGCCGCCGGCCGCCGCGATGTGGTTGTCTTTTATAAGTATGCCGTCGTACAGCCCGAATCTGTGGTTGACGCCGCCGCCCACGCGCACGGCGTACTTCTCAAGCACGCGCAGGCCCGGAGTGGTTTTGCGCGTATCCGTGATACGCGTTTTGAACCCCGCGACGGCGCGCACGGCTTCCGCCGTTGAGGTCGCGATACCGGACATTCGCTGTAATAGATTCAACGCGACGCGTTCGCCCTTCAGCACAATACCGGCTTCGCCGCTCACCGCCGCTACTACGTCGCCGCGTTCCACCGCGGCGCCTTCCTCAACGCTGAGGGACATCTCGGCATTACCGCCGAGCAGGGTGAAAACACGCGCCGCGACATGGAGGCCGCATATCAAACCGGGTTGTTTGGCGCCAAAGCGACCGGTTATCTTTTTGCCGGCCGGCACGCAAAGCGCGGTGGTAATGTCGCCCGGGCCTATGTCCTCACGCAGGGCGTTTAGTATAATCTCATCAACGGCGCGCGGTTCCATTTACATCAGCCTTTCCGAGCCGTCTATTGTGTGTGCGCCGACGCTTTCGCGGCGTTCCAGACACGCCTCAAACACGCAGCGCGCCACCGTCAGCATATTAACCGTTTCCCACATATCCTTGGAGAAAGCCGCGGATTCCATATCCGTCTCTAACTCGGCGAGCGCTTCCATGCCTTTTTCCACGCCGTCGCGAGTGCGGAAAGCACCCGCGCCGCTCTGACACAGCTCGCCTAACTTGCGCCTGATATCTTGGATATCAGGCTCGCGCGTACCCTCGGGCAGTTTCGGATAAACCACGGCGCCCGGCTCCGGCTGAGGCAGACCGCTTATATGCTCGGCCGCGCGGCGTCCAAAGACCAGACACTCAAGCATTGAATTTGACGCGAGGCGATTCGCGCCGTGTACGCCGCTGCAGCCGCTCTCGCCGCAGGCGTAAAGGCGTCTTATATTGCTTTGCGCGCGCAGGCCGGCGGCCACGCCGCCCATGAGATAATGCTGGGCCGGGCTGACGGGTATCAGGTCTTTTGAGATATCTATGCCGTGTTTAAGACATTCGGCGGTTATGGTAGGGAAGCGCGCCCGCAGCTCTGAGAGCGGCCGCCCCGTGATATCCAGAAAAACGCAAGGCTCGCCCGTGCGCGCCATCTCCTCGAAAATGGCGCGCGCCACGACGTCGCGCGGCGCCAGCTCAGCAAGCGGATGCGCGTTTTTCATGAAGCGCCCGCCTTGGCGGCCGACTAACTTCGCGCCCTCGCCGCGCAGCGCCTCGGAAATCAGGAACGCCGAATCCGAATCGGGCAGATACAGGGCCGTCGGGTGGAACTGGATAAACTCCATCCTCGTGACGGCCGCGCCCGCGCGGCGCGCGGCGGCTATGCCGTCGCCCGTAGCCACGGCGGGGTTGGTGGTGCGCAGGTATATGCGGCCTATGCCGCCCGTTGCCAGAATGACCCCGCGCGCGCGTATGGCCGAAAAAGCGCCCGACGCCGTATCCATAAACAGCGCGCCGGTACATTCACCCGTGTCCGCGTGTTTAAGCAGGTCGATAAGAAAAAAATTGGGGATGATTCGTATATTGCCGCGCGACGCGGCAATCTGCGCGAGTACCTTAACGGTCTCGCGGCCTGTGGCGTCGCCGCCCGCGTGTACGACGCGCTTGTAAGTATGGCCGCCCTCACGCGTTATGTGCAGCTCGCCGTCGTCGTTGAGGTCAAACGGAACCTCCATGGCGCGCAGCGCCTCGACGTCCGACGGCCCCTCCTCGACCAAAACACGAACGGCTTCGGAATCGCATAGCCCCGCGCCCGCGACGAGCGTGTCCTCATAATGGTAATCAGGGTCGTCCTGCGGCGAAACGGCGGCCGCGATACCGCCCTGCGCCATCCATGAGTTGGAGGTGTTTACGTCCTCCTTGGTTACGATGACGCAATCAAGGGGGGGGTCGATATTGAGGGCCGCGAAAAGGCCCGCCAATCCCGCCCCTATGATCAACGCGTCGCATTTTAGTTCAGCGGGCATATGTTCCCAGCTCTATCATACGCGTTAGGCAATTTTGCGCGGCAAGCATCTCGTCGTCGGTTAAGGATACCTCGTTGCCGCCGCGCTCCAATACGTTGAACACGTCCTCAACGCGCGTCTTTTTCATTTGCTTGCACAGCATGTCGGGCGACAGCGTGACAAACGCCTTGTTCGGATGCCGGCGGCGCAGCAGGCGTTCTATTTCGATTTCGGTGCCTATGATGTAAGCGTCGTATTCATGGCGGTCAACGTAGTCTATGATGGCGGCCGTCGAGCCTATAAAATCAGCCTCGCGCTGTACCACCGGCCTGCACTCGGGATGCACCAGAACGGGCGCTCCGGGCAGCGTGTCGCGCGCGGCCGCTACGTCCTCGACGCCCACATGGTGGTGTATAGGGCAACAGCCCTCGAAAGGTATGATATGCTTTCCGGGCAGCTTTGACTGTACATACGCGCCGAGATTCTGATCCGGCACAAAGATAATCTCACGGTTGGGCAGCGCGGCGGCGATGCGCACGGCTGTAGACGACGTGCAGCAGACGTCCGAAACGGCTTTGAGCGCCGCGCTCGAATTGACATAGCACATAACGGCCGCGCCGGGGTGCTTCTCTTTAAGCGCGATAACGTCGCCGGGCGACGCCATGTCGGCAAGAGGGCAGCCGGCTTCGGGCGAGGGAAGCAGCACCCGTTTATGCGGGTTAAGGATTTTGGCGACCTCCGCCATAAACTTCACTCCGCACAGGACTATGGTTTCCCATTCGGTATCGCCGGCGCGGCGCGCCAGCTCGAAGGAGTCGCCCACAACGTCGGCTAAGGCCCGCACATCCTCGGTTTGGTAATAATGAGCCATAATAACGGCGTCCTGTCGGCGCGCAAGCTCGCGTATCTGTTCTCGCATTTTATTTTTCCTTTTTGTTCTCTATCACGATATTGTCGTCCTCAACGCTCACATGAGCGCCGCATTTGTGGCATAAGACGTATATCTCGCAATCGTCCTGGTCGTCGAAGTCCTCGTCGTCCTCATCATCCGGCTTTTTTACCAAGCGGATGGGCGCACGGTCATGCGGGTCGCGCAGCATGTCGGCCAGGTCGTTCATGGCTTCTCCCAGCTCGTCGAGGTACTCGTCGAGCCTTTCTATATCCTCGGAAACAGCCTCCAGCTCCCCGACCTCATCCGAAAGCGTTTGAAGGTCGTCCTCCATCTCGTCAACATCATCACGCACGTCGGTAATCGCGTCGGCCAGCGCGTCCAGCGTTTCAATGATGGCCGCCAAAAGCTTGCCTTCAGGCTTGTCGTCGGGCATGGTCAGGCCGTTGCATAAGCCCTTGAGGTATCCTACCTGCTTGCGGTAATCCATAAAATCATCCTTTCTGAGCGCCGGCGTCAAGGCCCTTGCTATGTCTTGACGCGCTCAAGGTATTCGCCCGTGCGCGTGTCCACACGGATAACGTCGTCCTTGTCGATAAACAGCGGCACCCTGATGACCGCGCCGGTCTCAAGAGTGGCCGGCTTGAGGACGTTGGTGGCCGTGTCGCCGCGCACGCCCGGCTCGGTATCGGTGACCGCCAGCTCGATGAAGGTGGGAGGCTCGACGCCGAATACGCCGCCCTTATATGAAAGCACCTTGCAGGTCATGTTTTCTTTAACGAAACGGAAAGCGTCATTCAGCTTATCCTTCCCTATGGGCGACTGCTCATACGTCTCGTTGTCCATAAAGTAATACAGGCCGCCGTCGTTGTACAGGTATTCCATATCGCGGCGCTCCACATAGGCGTTTTCAAATTTGTCCGATGGGTTGAATGTACGCTCGGTAACGCCGCCGTTTATCACGTTTCTCATTTTTACGCGTACGAAAGCGGCGCCCTTGCCCGGCTTGACATGCTGGAATTCAATTACCTGCATGACCTGCCCGTCCATCTCGAAGGTCACGCCGTTACGGAAATCTCCGGCCGTTATCATCTCTGTGTTCATCCTTTCTGAGCCTTGCGGTGTTTTGCGTGTCAATTAGAATATTCCTGCATATTGTACAGCACATATTGGATTTTTGCAAGACCCGACATTCGCTTTGCCCGTCATTTCGTTAATCATTTTCTAATGTATTTCTAATCTCGATATACCTTGACAGGCGATGTATGTATTGCTATGATGTATATACAGCAAACAAAAAGGAGGGGCGTTAATATGCCGATAGCTGCCGACCTGATTCGCGGGCATACCGAAACCATAATACTGGCGCATTTGTATAGCCGTGACAGTTACGGGTATGAGGTCAACAAATCTATATATGAAAAGAGCGGCGGGCGATATGAGCTGAAAGAGGCGACGCTGTACGGCGCGTTCAGACGGCTTGAGGAAGCGGGACGCATCGAATCGTTCTGGGGCGACGAGAACACGGGCGCGCGGCGGCGCTACTACCGGATAACCGAACGCGGCAGGAGCGCTTTGCGCGAAAACCTGGACGAGTGGGGCGACGCGAAGAAGCTGATTGATATACTCATACAAACGGAGGGGGAACGGTTATGAACGAGCGTATAAGCAAGCATATCGACGAATTATTCATGGGGGTCGAGCATACTCGCCAGGCGGCTGATATTAAAGAAGAGCTGGCCGGCAATCTGCAAGCCAAATACGACGACCTGCTCTCAAATGGCCTGAGCGAGGAGGAGGCGTTTGAAAACGTCATATCGGGCATAGGGGACATAAAGGGCCTGCTGGGGGCCGGGCAGATAAGAGAGGTCGAGAGCGCTTACCGCCGCCGCCAGACCAGCTCGCTGCTCAAGGGACTTGCCATCACGCTGTTCGTCGTCAGCGCCATACCGATTATTTTCTTCACTACGTTTATTCCGAGCTTAGAGATTATAGGTGTGATATCGTCAATCGGAATAGTGGCGGCAGCGGTAGGGATAGTAGTATACGCCGCGTCCATAAAACCTGAAAAATACAAGAAAGGCGATGACACGTTCGTGGAAGAGTACAAGGAAAAAGTAACCGGAGGCGACAAGCGGCAGCGTTTGCGCGGCGCGGTATCCTCGACATTATGGCTCACGGTCGTAACCATATATCTGGCCGTCAGCTTCATGACGCACAGCTGGCATCTGACATGGCTCATTTTCCTTGCCGGGGCGCTCGCGCAGAACATAGTCATGTATATGATGGGGGACACGCGGCGCGTAGGGAAGCTTATAGGCTCGACCGTCTGGACGGCGGCGATAATAAGCTATTTTGTCATCGGCTTCCTCACGGGGCAATGGTTCTGGGGCGCGTTTGTATTTTTAGTGGCGGCGCTGCTTCAGCAGCTTGTGCGTCTGATTCGCATTTGGAATGAGGTATAGGCCATGAACAAAGCGTTGATTGTTATCTGCATGATAATAACGGCCGCCGCCGCCATAGGCATTATTTTCATTATGATATTGGGCCTTAACGGTCACACGCTGTCCTCGTTTAATGTCAATGTTGGTTACGGGTGGGGAGAGAGTATGCTTATCAAGGAAGAAACCTTTAGCATAAAAGACATTCGGAGGTTTTCGCTCGAGTCCGGCTCATACGGCGTTTATGTGAGGGCCGTTGACGGCGTAACGGCATCCGTCCGGCAATACAGCAACCATAGCGACAGCCCGTTTACGATGGACAAGACCGGTTCGGAGGTAAGCGTAAACGCGAGACAGAACGGAGTAAGCATAGGGCTGTTTTTCATATGGAACAGGCGCATTGAGATTGATATACCGCGAAGCTGGGCGGGCGACGTGAATTTTACGACCAGCTCCGGCGGGCTCACGCTTGAGGATAACTTCAAGTGGGCCGTTGCGTCGCTGCAAGCCAGCTCCGGCGGTATCAACATAAAATACCCCCTGACAACCGAATCGCTGTCGCTTCGCGCCTCGTCCGGGGGCATACGCATATCGGACGGCTTGACGGCCGGGAAGCAGATTCAAATAAGGGCGACCTCGGGCGGCGTAAGGGCGGATGGTC
>WRLW01000028.1 GCA_009777435.1 Oscillospiraceae bacterium
ACACCGTAAGGCCGGACTCATACAAGTATTTTAATATATCCTCACACCCGCCGCCGCGCATAATCCGCACACGGAACACCGTACCCGCGGACGCCCGCAGCGCCTTAGGGTTAGACGGGTCGGCACAGCCCGGCGCGAGTATCACGGCGTCGATATCCATCGCGCAGGCCGTGCGTATGACCGAGCCGACGTTGCCCGGATCCTGCAGGCCGTCCAACACCACACACCGCGTAAGCGCGCGCCCGCCGCCAAGCGGGCGCAGGGACATATCGGGCGTTGGAACGGTAAATAAGACCGGCTGCGGCGCGTCGAGGGCCGACAATCCGTCAAACAGTCTCCGGGGCGTCCGTATGACGCGCGCGGCGTCCGGCATGGGCGGCAGCCGCTCACAGCCGTCGGGCACTACGACATGCTTGGGCGTTACGCCGGAATCTATGGCCTCGCCCAGCGTTTTAAGCCCCTCGCACAGCATCAGCCCGGCCTCGCGGCGGGCGCCGGCGTCCCTGCCCAGTTTTCTTATCAGCTTGAGCGTCGTGTTCGCGCCCGACTCTATGCGCTCCGTCATGTCATCAGATATCTCAGCACATCGCAGGCCGTCTCGTATTGCTCCGGCGTGGCCGACATGCGCCTGACGATACCGGCCCGCATGTCCTGGCCGTGCGGACGCCCAAACGCGTCCAGCTTTGGGCAGTGGCGCGTATCCACAAAAAACCGGCTTAGCCCGGGGTCGGGCAAATCCATCCCAAGCTCGTCCAGCGGCATGAAGGTATCGGGTTCATCCTCCAGCATCAGGTCTATATCCTGTTTATCAAGGATAACCAGCAGGACGTCCTGCTGAGAGAGTATGGCCATCATCTTCATACGGCTGATATACGCGTACTCGCCTTCGCCGCCCAGATTCACCGGCGTGACATCCACAATAAGCGGCTCGCCGTCCGGGCCTGTGACCGCGCCGCTCAGCTCCGCGCTCAGCCCGGCGGCGGCCTCCTCATAAAGCCCGCTCTGCGTGGCGTACAGCACAGTGACGTCCGGCCTGACGTTGCTGACCATCGAGACTATCATATAGATTATAATCGTCAGCCCGGCAACCACGCCGAGCATAGGGAATTTATAGTGATACCAGAATACGTCCGTGAACCAATGCTTAAAGCCGTCGAAATCCTTTACTTCCTTAAGCTGCTTAAACCCCCACAGAAACCCGACGTCCTTGGGCGCCCTGTATACGCCGCTCATGACTCGACCGGCCTCATGGTCGGGAACAGCAGCACGTCGCGTATGGACGCGCTGTCTGTAAACAGCATTACCATGCGGTCAATCCCCAGCCCCATACCGCCTGTGGGCGGCATACCGTATTCCATAGCCGTCACAAAATCCTCATCAATAACGAACTCGCCCTCCTTGTGGGTTTTAAGGGCCTGTTCGGTAAACCGCTCACGCTGATCCTCGGGGTCGTTCAGCTCAGTAAAGGCGTTGCCCATCTCGCGCCCGAAGATGAACACCTCAAAGCGCTCCGTGAGCCTCGCGTCATACTTGGTCTTTTTGGCCAGCGGCGATATCTCTATGGGGTAATCGCAGATAAACACAGGCTGTATGAGCTTGTCCTCCGCGAAATGCTCGAAAAACAAATTGATGATGTCGCCGCGCCTGTGGCCGTCCTCGACCGGCAGTCCGTGTTCCTTGGCCGCCGCCGCCGCCTCGCCGTCTGTCTGTATGCCGTCGAAATCGACGCCCGCGTATTCCCTGACGGCCTCACACATGGTCAGCCGCCGCCACGGCGCGGAGAAGTCTATCTCAACGCCCTGATATGTCAGCCTGCCGCCGCCGAGCAGTTCGGAGGCCACCGCCCGGTACAGCTCCTCGCAGAGCTTCATCATGCCGTGATAATCGGTATATGCCTGATACATCTCCATCATGGTGAACTCGGGGTTATGCTTTACCGACA
This sequence comes from Oscillospiraceae bacterium, assembly GCA_009777435.1. GTDB lineage: Bacteria > Bacillota > Clostridia > Oscillospirales > UBA929 > WRMG01. Next base: position 1,943 of record WRLW01000028.1, read on the forward strand.
TACCCTCGTTGCGGAATATGCGGCCTATCTCGTAAACCCGGTCAAAGCCGCCGATAATCAGCCTTTTAAGATGCAGTTCAAGCTCGACGCGCAGCACCATATCCAGATCAAGCGTGTTGTGATGCGTGCGGAACGGGCGCGCGGCGGCGTTTGTGGAGTGGTTGTGCAGTACAGGCGTCTCCACCTCAAGATAGCCGCGCGCGGCCATCTCGCGGCGAATGATATCCAATATGCGCGAACGCGTTACAAACACGCGGCGGGAATCCTTATTCATTATCAGATCCAGATAACGGCGGCGGTAACGCAGGTCGCCGTCCTTAAGCCCGTGAAACTTTTCGGGCAGAGGTCTCAGCGACTTCGACAGCAGCACGACGGTTTTGCAGTGTACGGATATCTCGCCCCTGCGCGTACGGAACACCACGCCCTCCACGCCCGCGATATCCGAGATATCTATCTTTTTGAAGGCCGCGAACGCTTCCTCGCCCAGATCGTCCACCTTGACATACAACTGCACGCGCCCGGTGGAGTCCTGAAGGTCGCAAAAAAACGCCTTGCCCATATCGCGCTTTGACATAACGCGCCCGGCTATCCGCACCGTTTGATTCTCAAGCCGCTCAAAACAGTCATGGATATCGGCGGCCCCATGCGTAAAGTCAAAGCCCGTATGCCCGAACGGATCCTGACCTCCGTCGCGCAGCGCGCGCAGCTTTTGACGCCGTATGGCTATAAGCTCGTTTTCGGTCGGCTCCGGTTCAGGCGTTCCGTTGTTCATTTTTTCGGACATATAAGAGTTCCCCTTGTGAATAGATAAGCCGGACGGCCCTGGCCTCGCCGGAACACCCACCGGTGCGCGCGAGCTTCCAAGCCGCCCACTTAATTCCTGTACCGTGATTACGACGTGATAGCCTCTATCACAAATGTCATTACCCCGGCCGCCGCCTCGAATTTAATCTCGTCGCCCACCTTATGTCCAAGCAGCGCGCGGCCCAGCGGAGATTCGTCCGAGATGCGGTTCCGCCTCGGGTTGGCCTCCTGCGTGCCCACGATGGAATACTCAAAGCGTTCGCCGGTAGCCGCTTCGAGAAGCGTCACATGGTTGCCGACCCCCGCTTCGTCCGCGGTGTCCGCCGCCTCGAGCAATTCCGCGTTGGCAAGTATGTTTTCAATCTCCGCGATGCGCGAGTAGAGCTTGCCCTGCTCATTTTTGGCCTCGTCATACTCGCTGTTCTCAGACAAGTCGCCAAATGAGCGCGCTTCCTTAATCTGCTCGGCCACCTCTCGTTCCCTGACCGTTTTCAGATACTGAAGCTCGGATTCAAGCTTGTCAAGGCACTCCCTTGACATTTTATAAACCTTCTTCATCGAAATCACACCTTTCGCCGGATGTAAATCGGTGAATGCCTATGCAATATCACAGAGTATACAGAATATCGGCCATATTGTCAACGTTATATTTCACATCTTTTTATCAGCCGCCGTCCAAAAACAGCGCGGCGTTCCACATGGCGGCGTCCACGCCGCCGGGAGCGGGCGCGTCCAAACTGCCTGGCGGCGGCGCGCTATCCACGACGCGGCATGACGGTCTCTTGGCAAAACCCTCCGCGAGTATAAGCGTCGTCTGCGGCGGCGCCCAAAAATCGCCTTCCCACGGTTTAAGGCAAACGGCCAGCTCGGAGCCTTTCAAGGCCGCCGCCGAGGTTTGGGCCGCAAGCCCGTAGTCCGCTCGCAACGTTTCGCAAAGCGGCTCCGCTCCGCGTCCCGTTATACACATCGCGGCGGTATACGGCAACAGCGCGAACACCGCTTTCCGCGCGGCCGTCCCTACATGGTCTGTAATCACGGCCGCTTTTATCCCCCGCGCGTACGGCGGCGGCGGCGCGCCGGCGCGCCCGCTTCGCAGGATACGCTTCGCCTGCTCGGCGGCCAGAGCGGGAACGCTCCGCCTGAACACCTCCGCCTGATCCGGCGGCGACAGCCCGTACCGCCGCAGGCGCTCGGCGCCCACAAAGCCGCCGGACACGACGGCCATACGGACGCCCATCGCGTTTATCTCCGACAGCGCGGCGTCCAGAGCGCGCCAGTAGCGGGTGCGCGCCGCGGCGGCGCGGCGCGGCCCGCCGGTCTCCCCATGAAGCACGCGCGCCACGGCTATTTTACAGCCCGCCAAACGGCGTATAACAATGTTGTAGGGCGGCCGCCCGCTATGACGCGTCATCGGGCGCGCCCGGACATATTCGGTTTCAAGAAGCGCAAACATATACAAGACATATGCCGTATCCGCCAAGCTTATTACAGCCGTCCCGCCCGGCCTGTTAATCAAACACGACCGGGGTCAGCGACCAGCCGACCACCTGTACGGCTCTCGCGATTTGCGGATCGTCAAGCGGCTGAAGCGTGTTGACCGACGCGGCCTGATCCCCGGTCAGCTCGACCGGGTAGTCGGGCATGAGACCGCCTTCGTCCGCGAGGCTTTTTCCGTTTGGCGTAAAATATTCGCTCGTTGAGAGTATCAGCCCGGAGCCGTCGCTGAGCGGTATGTTGACCTGCGAATAACCCTTGCCGGTGGTGCTCTGCCCTACCAGCACCGCTTTGTCATACTCCTTGAGCGCCGCGGCGAAAAATTCCGCGGCCGAATACGAATGTTCGTTTATCACAACCGCCATCGGCATCCGAATTTCGTCCGGGCCGGACTCATACGCGTCCTCCTTGCCGGATTTCTCGCGCAGGGTTATCAGCCTGCCCTCGGGCAGCAGTATGTCCAGCATCGGCAGCATGACGTTGAGCTTGCCGCCGGGATTGCTTCGCACGTCAAACACAAGACCCTTGACGCCAGCGGCGGTCAGGTTTTCTATACATTCGGCAAAATCTATGTCGGCGCCGGTGTCGAAATTCCTTATCCTTATCAGCCCGATATCATTCTCAAGCAGTGTGGCGCGCACCGCGTCGATGCGCACGCTGCTTCGCAGTATTTCATATTGCAGCGTTTCGTCTGCGGACGGGCGGTACACGTCAAGCGTGACCATGGTGTTGGCCACCCCGCGTATCAGCTCGGCGGCTATCAGATAATCCATAGACGATACCGCTGCGCCGTCAACGCCCACAATTATGTCCATCGGCTTCATACCGGCCCTTGAGGCGGGCAAATCGGGGTAGACCTCCGTGACCTGTATGCCGCCGGTCTCCTCATGATACGCGTACATGACGCCGATGCCCACATAGCTGTTGCTGTCGGAGCCGCTGTAAAACTGAAAATCGTCAACGCTGAGATAGCTCGACCAGCGGTCGTCTAAGCTCTCGACTAAGCCGCGCGTCGCGCCGTCCAGCAGCTTCTCCTCGTCCCATGAGCCAACATATGAGTTCTCGATGTAATTCTTGGCCTCGATGAACTTGGCAAGCTCGTTGGTCAGACGGTAGCTGTCCTCCAGGTCGCGGTTATACCGTTCGGTTATGACCGCGTGCGTTATGACAAACGTGATGGCCGCGGTGCATATCATCAGCGCGAGTACGGCGCCGATGTCTAATTTTTTCCTCATACGCGATTCCTTCTATATCAATTAGGCTGCTTCCATGTCTGCGGGTTTTTATGAACGCCCTTTTCGCTTATCTCAAAATGCAGATGGTTGCCGGTCGATACGCCCGTCGAGCCGATCAGCGCGATGGTCTCGCCGCGCTTGACCTTCTGCCCTTTTTTGACAAGCAGCTTGCTGGCGTGGCCGTACAGCGTGGATATCCCGCCGCCGTGGTCTATGACCACGCAGTTGCCGTAACCTCCGTTATATGTGGAGAGTATGACCGTGCCGTCGTTGGCCGCGACTATCTTCGCCCCCTTGGGCGCGGATATGTCTATGCCTGTGTGCATCCTGTTTGTTTTGTAGACGGGGTGCTTCCTCATGCCGTATCCCGAGGTTATGGTCGTGTGCCCAGGCACCGGCCAGTTCATGCCGCCGCCTATGTATACAGCGTTTTTGCGCGCCTGCTCCTCCATTATCTTTTTTATTTCGTTGTTAAACTTTTCCTCCTCGGCCTGCGCGTCCTTGTACATCTGCTCATACGCCTTCTGCTCGGCCTCGATGGACGCTATCATGTCGTCCATTTCCTTGTACTTGCGAAGCAAAAAGGCGTGTGATTCGGCCAGCAGCTTCTTTGCGGCCTGCTGCTCGTCCTTCTCGCTCTCGAGCTGGTATCTGGCCTCGGCTATCTTTTCGCGCGCCACGCGCAGCTCTTCCATTATCTTCCGGTCGTTCTCGGCTATCTCATTGACGATGCTCACGCGTCCGAGCAAATCCGAAAAGCTGGTGGACTCCATCAGCACGCCGACATACGACGGCGCCCCCATCTCCTCCATAGCTCTTATGCGCGTGCGGAACCGCTCTTCCTTGTCGGTCTCGTCGGCTATGGCATCCTCATAGGCCCGCTGTGTCTCGGCTATTTGCACGGTGTACTCATATATCAGGTCGGTTATGGCGTCGATCTCGTCCTCGGACAGGCGGATCTCCTCGTCAAGCGCCATTTTGTGCTTTATGGCCGCCATCTTGTCGTTCTTGACGTTCTTTATCTGCTGCTCTATGCGTTTTTTATCCTCCTGAATCGACTTCAGCGCGTTTTTCTTGGTATCAAGCAGCGTGGCGGCGCGCCCGATACCCGACAGCAAAACCGAAGCGAGTATCAGCAGCGCGAGCAGCACCGCCATAACCATCGCGAATCTCTTTGTCCAGCGCAAGAACATAACCCCTTTCAAAGCCGGCCGCCTGAGCGAACCCAATCCGAGCCGTCAGCCAAATTCCACATCATACTCTCAAAAAGCGCCTTATGGTCAGCACACTGCCAAGCACGCCCACAACGAAGCCGAACAGCAGAAACACCGGAAGCACAAATATCAGGATATCCCCAAAGGGCGCGAGCGAAAATATGGGGATAACGCCGGTTACTCTGACGGACATATAGTTATAGACCGTCCACTGCACGAAAAACGCGAGCAGAGCGCCCATCAGCCCGAGCAGAAAGCCCTCTACCACGAAAGGCCAGCGTATGAACGTATTGGTCGCGCCCACTATGCGCATTATGCCTATCTCCTCGCGGCGGTAAAAGGTGGCCAGCTTGACCGTGTTGGAGATGATGAACACCGACACGCCCAGCAGCATGGCTATCAGCGACAGCGACACGGCGTTCACGACAGATCTTATGCTCAGAATGAAATCGGTTATCCCGACCTCGGCGTTGACGGCGGCCACTCCCGTAAGATCCTCAAGCTCCCTGATGGTCTCCCGCATTTGTGAAACGTCCCTGAGCTGAACCACAAAGCGGTGCCTTATCGGGTTCATGTCCTCGTCCTCGTAGCCCTCAAGCAGGAAATTATTGTTCAGCTTCCTGCCGAACTCCTCCAGCGCCGCGTCCTTGCTTACAAACACGCGGTCGGCCACGTTGTCTATGCGCGAAATGCGCGTGCCCACGCTGTTTGCCTCGGCCTCGGAGTATGATTCCTCTATAATCACAAGAATCTCGTTTTGGGATTGGATTTCTTTTATGGTGATATCAATATTGACGGCTAACAGCGACACGCTGCCCATTATGAGCAGGCACGCCGCTATCACGCCCACAGCCGCGAAGCTCATAAAGCCGTGCAGGAATATCCCGCGCACGCCCTCCTGAAAAAAATACCCAACTTCGTAACGTCTCATACCAACGGTTCATCCATTCTGAGTTCCGCGGCGTTTTGCCCTATATCCGCCGCGCGGTAAAAACTTGACTACTGCGAATAATATCCGCCCGTACGGTCGCTGATAATACGGCCGCCGTCTATGGCTATAACGCGTCTGGCGAAACGGTTGACCAGCTCGCGCTCATGCGTTACGGTGACCACCGTCGTGCCCAATGAGTTTATCTTGTTCAGTATGGTCATGATCTCCAGCGAACGCGCGGGGTCGAGGTTGCCCGTCGGCTCGTCCGCGATAATCAGCCTGGGGTTGTTTATCAGCGCGCGCGCTATGGCCACGCGCTGCTGCTCGCCGCCCGACAGCTCGTGCGGCCTGCGGCGCGCCTTGTGGCTCAAGCCCACAAGGTCAAGCACATACGGTACGCGCAAGCGTATCTCCTTCGGAGACGCGCCCACGACCCGCATGGCAAACGCCACGTTTTCATAAACGCTTTTTTTCTCGACCAGCCGGAAGTCCTGGAATATGACGCCCAATGTACGCCTTAGATGCGGTATCTGGCCGCGCCTTATGGTGTTTATGTTGTAGCCGTTGACCATAAGACGGCCCTCGGTGGGGCGTATCTCGGAGGTCAGCAGCTTGATTATGGTCGATTTACCCGAACCCGACGGCCCGACTAAAAAGACAAACTCCCCGTCGTCTATGCGCATGGTGACGCCTTTCAGCGCCTTTGTGCCGTTGTCATACGCTTTGTATACGTCAATAAGCCGCACCATATCAGTAGCGTACTCCTTGTGAACCAAGATACCTTTTGACCATCAGCGCCACCTTGAAGATAATGGCGTGGTCAAACTCACGCAAATCCAGCCCCGTCAGCTTCTTGATTTTCTCAAGGCGGTAGACCAGCGTGTTGCGGTGGACAAACAGCTTCCTTGAGGTTTCGGACACATTAAGGTTGTTCTCGAAAAATTTCTGTATGGTGAACAGCGTCTCCTGGTCGAGTGTCTCTATGGTGTTCTTCTTGAACACCTCCGACAGGAACATTTCGCACATGGTGGTCGGAAGCTGGTAAATCAGCCGGCCGATGCCGAGATTCTCATAGTGGATGACCGGCTTCTCGGTATCGAACACGCGCCCCACGTCTATGGCTACCTGCGCTTCCTTGAGAGAGTTGGCCAAATCCTTCACATGGCCGACCACCGAACCGATGCCTATGACCGTTTTGATAAGCAGCTCGGAATTGATGGTCTCGCAGATGGCCGACGCCAGCTTGATGAGATCCCCGGAATCGACGCTGGGCGAGACCTCCTTGACCAGCGCGACGTCGCGCATGTTGAGGTTGATCACAAAATCATACTGCCTGTCCGGGAACAGGCTGTGTACCACGTCGGTAACGGCCAGCTCCTCGTGGCCCACCTGATGTATCAGCATCACGACGCGGCTGCGCTCGCTGTCCATCATAAGCTCGCGGGCGCGCGAAAAGATATCCTCGGGAAGTATGTTGTCCATGAGGATATTCTTGATAAGCGTGGCCTTGTCGTGTTTCTCCTCATAAAAAGCCTTCGCGCCGCTCAGCGCCACGACCGCCACCTTGCATACGGCCTCGGCCACGCTATCCTCGCCGCTGACAAAAGCGGCAAAATCAAACTGCGCGCTCGACCCCGCCAGCGGCTTATAAACGTATCCGTTCAAGCGCGTCAGGCCCGTTTCGGATATCATAATCTCGTGCGGCGCCCACTCGCGCCGCTCGCCGATGCACCCCAGATCCGTGCAGGCGACAACCGTGCCCGACGAATCCAGAACGCCTACCGTGTGCGTAGTCGCTTCTTTTATTTGCAGGATTATGCCCTGAAACATTCTGCTTGACATAAAAACACACCTCGCTGGAAGAAACTTTCGATTCCTTCGGCGCAGTATTCTCTTTTGATTTTAATATATAATAAAACAATTTGCAAGTTTTATTTTGAATTTTCAAGTTTTATTTAACGGCGTTATGTAAACCGCCCCCCTTCTCCGGCGCTTAGCCTGAAAAAAGGGGGCTTTTTTCCGTTTATCAGTCCGTTACAAACGGCAGAAGCGCAAGGTGCCTCGCGCGCTTTATGGCCTCGGTCAGCTCGCGCTGGTGCGCGGTGCAGGTGCCCGTCATACGGCGCGGCAAAATCTTTGAGCGTTCTGAAACATAACGGCGCAGCTTGGCCGCGTCCTTGTAATCAATTACCGCAATCTTGTCGGCGCAAAACGTACATACCTTGCGGCGCTTGCGTCCGCGCGGCCCTTTGTCCATGGGCATGGTAATACCTCCCTACATGTGATTCGGCGGTTTAGGCTCCCCTTAAAACGGAAGCTCGCCGTCGTCGTCCTGAAGATCCTGAAAGCTTGACGGCTCGGTAAGCGGCATGGCCGCGGGCGTCGGCGCGAAACCGGACGCCTGCGCCGCGTACGGCGCGGCTCCCGGCTGGGAGCCGCCAAAGCCGCCGCTTTCCGACGCGCTTTTCGATTCGGCGAACTCCAGCTCCTCCGCGACCACCTCGACGGTCACGCGGTCGTTGCCGTCCTTGTCTTTCCATTTTCGCTGCTGGAGCCGTCCCGACAGCACAATCTTCGTACCCTTTTTAAGCCATTTCGACGCGAACTCGGCGCGCCGCTCCCAGCACACGATGTCAAAGAAGTCGGCTTGGCGGCCGCCCTCCTTTGAATACTTGTCCACGGCCAGCCCGAAAGACGATACGGCCGAGCCGCTCGGCGTGTGCCTCAATTCCGGGTCGCGGGTCAGGCGGCCCATTAGTATGACCTTGTTCATCTCTGCGACCATCCTTTACTGAGCGCCGCGGCGTTTTGCGCGGTATCCGTGATACCCGCGAAAAAATCCGCCGCTATTCGCCGTCCGTGTTGATGATGAGCGAGCGCATGATACCGTCCGTGATCTTGAAAACGCGATCCAGCTCCGCGGGGAAGCCGGGCGCCGACTCAAATCTCATCAGAACGTAGTAGCCCTCTTCCTTGTCGTTGATCGGATACGCCAGACGGCGCTTTCCCCACTCGTCGATTTCTCCGATGAGCGAGCCGTTTTCAGCGACCAGCGCTTTGAATTTCTCGACGGCGGCGGCGATTTCCTCCTCGCCCAGCGCGCAGTCGATGATGTAGATCACCTCATACTTGCCCGTGACTTTTGCCATGTTTGCACCTCCTTATGGACTATTGCGGCCGCCATCCGCAATGGCGGCAAGGAGCAATTGTCGATTTACCGGCGGTATAATATACCGCGGCGCGGCGGCCTGTGCCGCAACCACAATATTATACATAAATACCGGCGTTTGTCAAAATTTATTTTCAAACTCGCTTTTAAGAGCCGGATGGACTATCTCGCCGCCGCGCACGTTCAGCCCGCGCGCGAGCGCCGGATCGGCCTCCATGGCCGCGTCAATGCCCATATCGGCAATCCTCAGCGCGTAAGGCAGTGTGGCGTTCGAGAGGGCGAACGTAGACGTGCGCGGCACCGCGCCCGGCATGTTGGGCACCGAATAGTGTACCACGCCGTGCTTGATAAAATAGGGGTTGCAGTGGCTGGTCAGCCGATCCATGGTCTCTATGCTGCCGCCCTGATCTATGGACACGTCCACCACCACCGAGCCGGGCCGCATCGACATAATCATCTTTTCGGTGACTAACTTGGGCGCTTTGGCGCCCGCGACCAGCACGGCCCCCACAAGCAGGTCGGCCTGCGCGACGGCCTCGGCTATGGCGAGGCTGTTTGACATAATCGTTACCGCGCGCGCCGACAGTA
>WRLW01000029.1 GCA_009777435.1 Oscillospiraceae bacterium
TAAAGCCCGATACCAGCCTCACGCCGGCGCAGCCGTCGCTCTTGGCCCACGCTTCCAGCTCCCTTACTAACCGCCGCCCGACGCCCTTGCCCCTGTATTCCTCAAGCACCCCGAGCGCGAGTATATTCTTGAGCGGGGGAGCGTATGTGCAGTCGTAATCGCTTCCGTGTATATACCCGGCCACGCGCCCTTGGATCTCCGCGACAAAGATTCTTATGTTAGCTTTATCTAATATTTGTGCCAGCCTGTTGGCGGTCTGGCCATAGTCGTAACCAAAGGCTTTTAGGTTTATTTGCCGTATGCCCTCGGCGTCGTCAAGCGTCGCGGGCCGGATGCGTGCTTCCATTGATTGCAGCCCTTTCATAAACAAAACGGCCGGAAGCTGAACCTTTAGCTTTCGGCCGCCCCAGCGTGATTTTTTTAAGTATAACGCGCGCCGCCCGTAATGTCAAGTCAGCTTATGCCGCAATCTTTGAAGCGCGGCGCGTTCGAGGCGCGATACCTGAACTTGGGATATGCCGATGATTTTCGCGGCCTTATCCTGCGTCATGCAGCGGTAAAAGCGCAGCAGCAATACCACGCGCTCGCGTTCGGGCAGCTCGTTGATGGCCTGCCTGAGCGCGAGGTTTTCGGTCACGGACTCCTCCATGCCGTCAACGCCCAGCACAGTCTCCAATGAACAGCCGCCGTCCCCGGATTCGTATTGCAGGGATTCTGTCGGCGCGACGGCAAGCTCGGCGGACGCGATATCCTCGACGCTAAGGCCGCACTCCTCCGAAATCTCCGATAGGGCAGGTTCGCGCCCAAAGCGCTGGCTCAGCGTGTCGCGCGTTTGATGTATCAGGTGCGCGCGCTCCTTTATGCCGCGCGATACCTTGACCATACCGTCGTCACGCAGGAAGCGCCGTATTTCACCGGCAATTTTTGGAACGGCATAAGTGGAAAACTGTGTGCCGTATGATTCGTCAAAGCCCTGCACCGATTTAAGGAACCCCAAACAGCCCAGTTGGTATAAATCGTCCGGCTCGACACCCTGCCCGAAATAACGGCGCGCGACGCTCCATATAAGGCCGGTGTTTTCCTGTACCACGCGCCGGCACGCGTCCTGGTCTCCGTTGCGGGCGGCGCGTACCAGCTCGATGTTAGTCAAGCCGGGTTCCCCGTTTCGGCTTCGGGCGCGCGGACGCCGCTCGCGCGCAGGGCAAGGCGCTTGCGCATGACGACGGTGGTGCCTTTACCCGGAACGGAGCGTACGCGCAGAGAATCCGTAAAGCTTTCCATGATGGTAAAGCCCATGCCCGAGCGCTCCGAGCCGCCTGTTGTGAACATAGCCTTGCGCGCCTTCTCAACGTCGGGGATGCCTAACCCGGTATCCCTGACGGCTATCTCGATGACGCCGCCCTCGAACAGTCTGGCCATGATATATATACGGCCTATGCTGTCCGGGTACGCGTGTACGACACAGTTAGTTACGGCTTCGGAGACCGCGGTCTTGATGTCGCCAAGCTCGTCAAGCGTGGGGTCGAGCTGCGCCGCCAATGTGGCGACCGCCGCCCGCGCCAGACCTTCGTTTGCGGAGCGGCTTGTCAGAGTAAGCCGCATTTCGTTTATGACTTTCATATGTACAGCCCCTTTCCGGCAGTTAAATGTTTGTTACTCCGCGTATGAGATATTGACCAGACGCTCAACGCCCGCCGTGTTGAGAACGCGCCGCGCCTGACCCGCCACCGAGACCACCCGCATGACGCCGCCGAACTCGCCCACGCGCCTGTAGCAGTTAAGTATGACCGCGATGCCCGACGAATCCATGAAGCTGACGCCCGAAAAGTCGAGCGTCACGGACATGGGGCGCCGCGCGTCGATCAAGGCGCCCATAGACGCCAGCAAGCTCTGCGCGGCATGGTGGTCGATTTCGCCTTCGGGCATGAGAACCAGCGTGCCGTCCTCTATAACATATTGCAGTTTCATAGCGCATTTCCCCCTTTTTCTCAGTATAAGGGCTTGTCCGTGTAGAAACCTGCCGCATCCTGCGGGGCATAAAAAAAGAGCGGCGCGGTCGATTTGACCGCGCCGCCGGATTTGCCGTCTATTTTTTCAGGTAGTCCCAAAGGTTGTTTTACATGTCAAGGAATTTAACGAAATTCATTAGGAGCATGATGCCCATTTCGCGGGTCAGATCGGCTTTCGGATCAACCATGCCGCCGCCCACTCCCTCAACGATGCCCGCCTTTTGGAGCGCGCCGATGGCTTTTGCCGCCCACGGCGATATGCTGTCCGCGTCGTCGAACTCAGGCTCGGCGTCCTCGAACTCATAGCCGAGCTGTACCATCATGTTGTACATCAGGGTAAATACCATCTCGCGGCTGAACACGCCGTCCGGGTTGTATGTGCCGTCGCCGTTGCCCTGAACTATGCCCAGCCCCGCCAGCTTCAGCACAGCCTCGTTGTCCGTGTCGCTGAAGCTGCCAAGTATGTCCACGTCCGCGCCGGACAGCAGCTCGTAGAGAGCGACGGCCAATTCGGCAAACTCGGCGCGGGTTATGTCATTGCGGTAATCGCTTTGCAGATGCTCGGGCACGACGCCCATTTCTATAGCTTCGTCAATAGCTTCCTCGGCCCAAACGGACGGTACGTCCTCAGGCTTTGGCGCGGGCGCGGGCGGCGGCGCAACAGGAGCGGCCGGCCTTGAGGGGGTTAAAGACGCTATGGGTACGCCTACGCCTGTATCACCGGTATTGCCCGTATCTCCGGTGTTACCCGTATCACCGGTATTACCCGTGCCGCCGGTGTTATCTGTTTCTTCGGTGTTGTCACCGGTGTTGTCACCGGTGTTATCCGTGCCGCCGGTATCCTCAGTATACAGCGCCGTCACGGTCAGGTCGGAGGACGCCATGTTGACGACCCCCCAGTTCCAGCCGGTGAAGGTGTAGCCTGTACGCGAGGGGCTTGACGGTACGGTGGCGGGGGGATAGCCTTCCACCACTTGAGTTTTAAGCGTCGTGCCGTCCCAGTCTTTGAACGTGACGGTGTACTGAAAGTGGGAGTACAGCTCTTTCAGCTTAGTGTTATAGGTCAAGTCCAGCTCGGTCAATTGGTTGTTGTTGCAGACGAGCTCTACCAGCTCGGTATTTGCGCTCACATCCAGCTCGGTCAGTTGGTTGTATTGGCAAGATAGATTTGTTAGCTCGGCGTTAGCGCTCAAGTTCAGCTCGGTCAGTTGGTTGCCGCTGCAGTAAAGCTGTTCCAGTTGAGTGTTATTGCTGATGTCCAGCTCGATCAGTTGGTTCCAGCCGCAATCGAGCGATATCAGCTTGGTATTAGCGCTAACGTCAAGCGCCGTCAGTTGGTTCCGGAAACAGTGAAGCCCTTCCAGCTTGGTGTTATTGCTCACGTCCAGCTCGGTCAATTGGTTGCCGTAGCAAATAAGCCATGTCAGATTGGTGAATTTTTCGATACCGGTAAGGTCGGCTATGCCCATCTCGTGTACGAATAAAAAGTCCACCGCATCAAAATCCGCGCTCGATAAAGGGTCATCCTCCGTCAAGCCGAGTTCTGCCAGCACAGCCGCTCTGAAATTAGGGTCGGGGAACGCCGTTTCCCATTCCGACGCCGCGGCCAAAGATGCCGGCCCCGCAATCATAACAAAGACCAATACGAAGCTGACAAGCCTTTTCACTGTAAATCCCATCCTTCCAACCAAAAATGACTGCTATCAAAAGGTATACCTTTTGATAGTTGCCCCAAAAGACGTTTTCGGACGCGCAATGCGCGCCCCTACGGGCGAATTTTGCGGGTTTTTACGGAAATTTCGGCGAAATCGCTTGACATATGGCGGTAACATATGGTATTATTTTTAGCGCGAACGAACTATCAAAAGGTATACCTTTTGATAGTTCGTTTTCACGCCAAACCAAAGCGGCACAGTCGGTTCGACCGTGCCGCTCTTCGCTTGCTGGGTTGTGGTCAGCCCTTTACGCTGCCTATGTGCAGGCCCTGCACAAAGTATTTTTGCATGAACGGGTATACGATTAGAATGGGCATCGCCGTGACCACCGTCATGGCCGCGCGCAGCGAGTTAGGCGTGACCATGTTGGACGAGCCTTGCTGCTGCATACTCAGGTAGTCCGGCTGCGTACTGCCCTGAACCATCGATGAAGAAAGAATCTTCATCATCTCGTATTGGAGCGTACTTAGATTTTGTCTGGCCGGGGCGAAAATGAAGGTGTCAAACCACGAGTTCCAGGAACCGACGGCCACCCACAGCGCGACCGTAGCCAAGACCGGCGTGCAAAGCGGCAGCAATATGCGGAAAAAGATTGTCATTTCGTTGGCGCCGTCGATTTTGGCGGACTCCGCCAGCGAGTCGGGGAGCGTGTTCATATAGGTGCGTATGACGATGACGTTGAAAGCGCCGTAGAGCGAGGGTAAGACGTATACCCAAAAATTGTTTATCAGCTTGAGGTCTTTGTAAAGGAAATACTGCGGTATAAGTCCGGCGCTTATGTACATTGTCAGAACCATATAGACGGTAAGGAATTTATTGAACATAAACTCTTTCCTGCTCAGCACATAAGCGAACATGGCTGAAAACAGGACGTTGAAAATGGTGGTCAGCACGGTACGCGCGACCGAAACGCCAAAAGCCGTGAACAGGGTCTCGTTATTGAAGATAATGGCGTAGTTATTGATGGTTATAATCCGCGGCCAGAAATACAGGCCGCCCCTGATCGAGTCGCGCGCGTCGTTGAACGAGACCACCATGGTATTCCAGAACGGATAAAGCATGATGAACATGATAAGAACCATGAACAGGATATTGCCGATATCGAACAGCCAGGAGCCAAAGGAGCGCTTAACCAATTTGTTATTCATCATCGTTCACCGTCCCTTCTATATCAGTTTTTCTTCGCCCATGCGTCCGGCTATCCAGTTGCAAAAACCTATAAGCACTATGCTGACCACGGTTTTGAACATACCGGCAGCCGTCGCGAGCGAGAAGTTAAGACGCGACATGCCCTTTTCGACGACGTATATGTCTATGGTATTTGCTACGTCGGCCACAAAGCCGTTTCTGAACAGATAGGGCATCTCGAAGCCCACGTTCAGCACCCAGCCCACGTTGAGTATGAGCAGTATGACAATGGTGGACTTGATACCCGGCAGCGTTATGTACATGTTTTTTTGCAGCCGGTTAGCGCCGTCGATATCGGCGGCCTCGTACAGGGTCGGGTCAATCGAGGTGATGGAGGCCAGATAAATTATGGTGTTCCAGCCCATCTCCTTCCACACGTTGGTAAACCCTATAATCCACCAGAAATAATTAGGGTTGCCCATAAAATGCACCTTTTCCTGTACGAGACCAAGCGCGAGCAGCGCCTGATTGATAACGCCGTCCTCCATAGAAAGCATGTTCTGGGCCAGCGAGACCACTATAATCATCGACAGGAAGTGCGGCAGGTATGAGATGGTCTGCACAACGCGCTTGAACCTGCGGGTGAACAATTCGTTGAGCAGCAGCGCGAAGAGTATGGCCGAGACAAAGTGCAAGACCAGATTGATAACGCCCATACCCAGCGTGTTTCTTATAACGCGCGGGAATTCGGCGCCGCCGAATAGGGTCTTGAATTGCTGAAGCCCAACCCATTCCTGCTCCCAAAACTTTATTATCGATGACGACCTGTAGTTTTGGAAAGCCATGAGCCAGCCCCATAGGGGATAGTAGCTGAAAATAAAAGTGTAGACGAAAAACGGCAAAGCTATGAATATCAGTTCTTTTTGCTTGCCGATTTTATACAGCAGACCGTGTTTTTTCATGGAAAACCTCCGGGCAAAGTATAAAAGGGGCTGCTGTAACGCGGCCCCTTTTGCAGTACCGCTTACTCCGCGAACTCGGTAGCCATTCTGGCGGCGATCTTCTCGGTCACGTCGTCCTCAAATGCCTTGAGGTTGATTCTGGACAGCTCGGCCTGATATGTGTCCCACTCGGCGTCGAAATCGACGGCGGCTATGCAGCGGGGCAGATAATTGAGCCCGCACTGCCACAGCTCCTCAAGCGCTATCCTCGCGTCGGTGCCGCTCCTGAAAGCGTAATTCCAAACCGGGAAATAAGCCAGCGGGCTTTTGGCTATCAGGAAGTCGGCGGCCGTCGCGAAAGGCTGGCCGTTTTCCTTAGTGTAGTTGCCATAGAACTCCTTATCAAAGGGCGAAGTGTTTTCCAAGATTTCCTCGGGCTGGTCGCTGAGCGAGACGCAGTTGCCGTCGGAGAAATAACCCTGTATTTTCGGGAAATTATCATACAGCCACTTGCCGCGGAAATCAACCATATGCTGCGGATCATCAGCGTTTGCCTTTTGCTCCGGGGTACGCCTTGCGCGGCCGTTGTCCATATAGTAGTCCTTGTCCTCTATGCCCCAAGCCATCAGCTTCTGGATTTCCTCGTCAAGCAGCATATCGGCATAGAGCAGCGCCCTGTCAACGTCCTTGCACTTCACGGTGATACCGAAGCCGTTGCCGCCCTTGAAGCCCTTGGTTTCGGCATACCAAGGCTCATAACCCTCAAAGGTCAGGCCGAGGGGGACATAAGTACGCTCCCATTTGTCGTCGTTTTGCAGGACGGACTCCGCGTTTTCAAAGCTCCATTGCTGGTCAAACATGGCCAGTACGCGCCCGGACGAGATTACCGACAGGTACTGGTCGAAGTTGCGGGTAAAGGTCTCGGGTGAAATCAGACCCTTCTTAAACGCCTCGTTGAGCTTTGCGTAGTAAGCCTTGGCATAAGGCTTGTCGTGGTATACCTCGGCCACCAGCGTGTCCTGATTAACGAACACGTCGCCGTCGTTGGGGCCGCCGATAAGGTGCTGCGGCGCGTTGAGCAGGCACCATCTCTGGTTGACCGTGGATATAATCTCAAACGGAAGGGTGGGGTTCCCGTCGATGGTGGGATACTTTATAAAATATGCCTCAAGCATATCGAAGAACTCGTCAAGTGTTTTGGGCATGATGTAACCGGCGTCGGCCAAAACTGCCTTCTGCACCCAGAACGCCGGGCCGTTGTAAAAGGTCTCGATGGGCAGGCCGTACATGCGATCCCAGTTGTCCAATAAGTAGATGTTATCGTCGGGGGACGCGGCGAACATTTTTTCATAGTAAGGCTCGTAGTGTCTTTTCAGGTTGTCGTAGTTCTGCATCTGGTTCTGGATGGGCACGAACGCGCCTTCGGCCATAAACGTGCTGCGGCCGTTTATCGGGTTTATGAGGTCGGGATAGTCGCCCGAAGCTATCATGGTGCCCATGCGCTGGTCGAGGTCGCCTACAAGATACTCAAACTCGATGCTAACGCCTGTGAACTCCTCAACCATCGCGACTACAGGGTTGTTTCTGGCCGGAGCCTGGCCGCGGCCGGCAACGAACATGGTAAACGTGATGGGTTCGGGGTTCTCGGGCCAGTAATCCGGCCTGTCCTGACCGGTGCCGGTATCGACGGCCTCGCCGCCGCTTATGCCCGTCTGTTCGCTGTAATCGGGGATCTCGATGGGGGCGGGGGTGGCTCCGCCTGCATCCGGAGTGGACGGGGAGCCGGTGTTGGAGTCGCCCGAACCGCCTGAGCAGGCCGCAAGCAGCGTGGCAAGTACCAACATTGCCGTGATTAGTGTGAAAAACGGTCTTTTCACATGTTTCCCTCCTATATTTTTAATGTATAAAAAACAGCGGTGAAGCAACCTTTTAAGTTATTCCGCTGTCTTTAACCGGGCTAAGAATCCCAATACGGTATCATTATACTTCAACCGATTACTAATGTCAACAAAAAAACCGCCCGGCGGGGCGATCCTTTTGTGTCTTTTGAATAAGCCCGAATATTGCGCCGCGCGCAGAGGCCCGGAGTTTTGAAATGCCTTTTCAAAACAAAAGATTTATGCTATACTGCGCTTAAAGCTTTAACTTTTCGGAAAGGGGCTGTATGGCCATGAGACACACGCGGACGCGCGGCCTGCGCGCCGCCGCCCTGGCGCTGTGCGCGGCGCTGTGCATGTCCGCGTGTATGCTTGACAACGCCAACATGCTGTTAAGGCTGCCCAACCCGCCAAAGGTATTTGACGCCCTTCAGAAGAAGGTGGACGCGCTGCTGAGCGCCGGCGGCGAATACGCGCCGCCGCAGGGCGGCCGCAACCGTCAGGTGTTCCAAACCTATGACCTGAATGCCGACGGCCTTGAGGAGGCCTTGGTGTTCATGCGCTTCCCGCGCGAGGAGAAGCCGCTGCGCGTATATATATTCCAGCTTGTTGACGGCGATTACATTGAGATGGGCGTGATAGCCGAGGACGCCGAGACCATAGATACGGTGCGCTACTCGAGCGTGACCGGCGGCAGCTCGCCGGAGCTGATAGTCGGATGGCAGGTGGGCGGCGCGCTGAAAACCCTGACGGTATATATGTTTACCGAATACGGGTATCAGGAGATACTGTCTACCGGCTACAACTATTACAGCTTGATAGACATGCGGGACACGGGATACAATGATATTGTGGTGCTGCGCCATGACCAGATGAATTTCACAGGCAGCGCGGAGCTGTTCTACTTTGAGGACGGCGAGGCGTTAAGCACTCCGCAGGCGCGCCTGTCAAAGGGCATCCAGAGCATAAACCGCATAATGCTCGGCAAGCTGGCCGACGGGTATATGGCCATGTATGTCGCGAGCGTCATGGAGCAGGACGCCTATGTAACGGATATCCTGACCTACCGCGACGGCCACTTTTTCAACGTGTCGCTCAACCCTGAGTCGGAGATAAGCGACGAGACCATACGCTACAGGCGGCTGTTCGCCGTCGATTTGAACGGCAGCGGCATTGTCTGCCTTCCGAGGCTCACGCCGCTTCCGGGACATGACGCGTCGCAGAGCAACGCCGAATTCTGGCTGACCGAATGGCGTACATATGACTCATATGGCCGCGTGACGTATCTGACCAGCACTTACTACAACCTCACCGACGGGTGGTATGTGCGCCTGCCTGAGGAATGGAAGGATAATTTCACGGTTACTTCGCGCGAGGTGTCCCCCTCCATGAGCGCCGTCACGCTGGCGTACACGAGCGGCGGCCAAGACGCGGAGCCTGTGGAGCTGTGTACGGTATACGCCCTGTTCGGCTTCAACCGCGCCGCGGCGTCAACGGCCGATGAGCGTTTCGTGCTGAGCGGCGAGAGGCCGGACGTCGTGTTCTCGGCAAAGCTGCTTGGCGAACCCTCGCAAACGCCGGTGGAGCTGGATAAGGAACTCCTGACCGCTATGTTCAGCGTGATAGATAACGAATGGATTACGGGCGAGGTTTGAAAGGATAGTGAGCCATGAAAAAAATACTTGTCGTTGAGGACGAGTCCAGCATACGCAGCTTTGTGGTGATCAATATGAAGCGCGCCGGCTATGACGTGATAGAGGCCGAAAGCGGCGAGGAGGCGCTGGAGCTGCTCTCCAAGTCGCCGGATGTCAAGCTCGCGCTGCTCGACGTCATGCTTCCGGGCATCGACGGCTTCGAGCTGTGCCGTCAGATACGCGCGCAAAGCCCGGCAATGGGTATCATAATGCTCACGGCGCGCACCCAGGAGGTCGATAAGGTAACGGGCCTGATGACCGGCGCTGACGATTACGTGACCAAGCCGTTCTCGCCCACCGAGCTGATAGCGCGTGTGGACGCGCTGTTCAGGCGTCTGGGCGGCGAGGGGCCGGCCGATGTGACCGATATAATAAGCGGGCCGTTTGCCCTGAACACCCGCAACCGCACGCTTACCAAGGACGGCAGGCAGATTCGGCTTACACAGGTGGAATATACCATCATGCGCCTTTTTATGGAAAACATCGGCAAGGCGCTTTCGCGTGAAGATATACTGACGGGCGTTTGGGGCCGCGACTATTACGGGGAACTGAAAATTGTGGACGTAAACATACGGCGGCTGCGCATTAAAATAGAGGACGACGCTACCAATCCGGCTTATATATCCACCGTTTGGGGCTTTGGGTATAAGTGGGGCACATAAAGGAGGCGCGTATGCTGAGGCGTCTGAGGATACCTATATACGGCATAAAGCGGCGCTGGCTTATAAACAGTCTGGCGCTGTCTATGGCCATTGTGCTGATGGGCGTGACCGGGTACTCGCTGGCGACGGCGAACTACTACTATAAAACTGTTCAGGATTCGCTGGTGAGCCGCGCCTCGGCCACGGCTAATTTCATAAGCAAAAACGTCACCGCCGGCTATGACGGCTACTATAGCGCGGCGCTTCAATACGCGCGCGACTTCAATGAAAATAATATTTTGGAGCTTCAGTTCATTAACCTGAGCGGACGCGTCGAGGTATCGGCGTCGCGCCAGACTGTGGGCTATGTGCCCAGAACGGGCGACATTTCCGCCGCCCTCGCGGACGGCAGGATGTCAACATGGATCGGCGTTGACCCGCTGACCGGCGAGCAGGTGCTGTCCGTATCCGCGCCGCTGTTTTACAGGGGCTTGGAGCTGATAGGGGTGATGCGCTATGTGTCGAGCATGAAGGAAGTCAACAGGCGCATATTTATGTCAATGTTTTCGGCCATTTTAATCGGCGTTTTGATGATAGGCTTTATTATCGTGACCAATTTATATTTCATACGCTCTATAGTTACGCCCATACAGGACATAACGCGTGCGGCCAAGAAAATCGCGACCGGAAGCTACGGCGCTAAAATAGAGAAAGTTTACAATGATGAGATCGGTGAACTTGCGAATACTATAAACGATATGTCCACGGATATAGCGGGCGCCGAAAGGCAAAAAACGGATTTTATTTCGGCCATATCCCACGAGCTGCGCACGCCGCTCACAGCCATAGCCGGCTGGGGCGAGGTGCTGCTGAATACCGACTATTCCGATATCCCCGAGATACACAAGGGCGTGCGCATCATGCTCAAGGAAGCCCGCAGGCTGACCAAGATGGTGGAGGAGCTGCTCGACTTCTCGCGTATGGAGACCGGCCGCATGGTCATGCTGATGGAGCCGTTCGATTTGGCGGCCGAGCTTGAGGAAGTCGTTTTCATGTATATATCAAACCTTTCGGGCGAGGGCATAAAGCTGCATTACGACGCGCCCGATGAAGCCACGGAGGTACAGGGCGACAGGGGACGCCTGCGTCAGGTTTTCCTGAATATCCTTGACAACGCGGTAAAATACGGCGGCGACGGCAAACGTATAGACGTTTCGTTAAGGCGCGGCGCTCAGGACATTTCGGTGGTTATACGCGACTATGGGCCGGGCATAGCGCCG